>CAZPPU010000014.1:0-15382 GCA_964588515.1 uncultured Nitrospirota bacterium | reverse complement strand
AGGGCAGGTGACGGACGAGGTCAAGACCGTCTGCAGTTTCTGCGGGGTGGGATGCACGCTTTTCCTCCAGATGAGGAACAACGAGATAAAGCGCACCGTCCCCAAGATAGGGGTAGGCGCAAACAAAGGGCTCCTCTGTAACCGCGGCCGTTTCGGGTATGAATATGTGGGAAGCAAAGAAAGGCTCACGACCCCGCTCATACGGAAAAACGGCAGGCTTGAGACGGCCACATGGCAGGAGGCCATCGAGACCGTGTCCGCCCGCCTCTCAGGGATACGGGACTCCCGCGGCGGAGGGGCAATCGCAGGCATTGCGGGCGCAAGGTGTACAAACGAGGAAAACTATGTATTCCAGAAGCTCATAAGGGGGCTTGGCTCTAATAATATAGACTCCATCGCACGGATGGGATATGCGCCCGCCCAGAGACTCCTTGAGGGGATTCTTGGCCCGGGCATAACGGCAAACGCAATCTCAGACCTTCCGAAGTCCTCCGCCGTGTTGGTCGTCGGAGCCGACCCGACGGAAGTCAACCCCGTCTTAGGCATTCATATAAGGATGGCCTTCAGAAGGGGCGCAAAAGTGATAACCATAGGACATGCCCCCGGACTAAGAAGGCACAGGACATCCAGGGTCCGGATAAAGCCGCACACGGAAGGCATCCTCCTTGGAGGAATAATCTCCGCCCTGCTTAATGAAAAGGCCCTCCCCGGCAAAAACATCCCTCTCGAAGAAAAGATAAAGGGCCTGAACCTCCCTTCCGCCGGAGATGTCGAGGCCGCAACAGGGGCTTCTACGGCCATAATCGAAAGACTTTCACAGGAGCTATCCACTGCAGAGTCCGTTTCGCTTGCAGTGGGCAGGGACATTGCCTGCTCCGCCGATAGGATAACCCTGACGGCCGCCCTTGCCTATTTGTTGGGGGCGAAGGTGTATCTCATGTCCGAGAGGCCAAACGAGCAGGGCCTCATAGATATGGGTTGTCTGCCGGACAGGCAGGCTGGCGGCGCGAAACTCCCCGCGGAACCGGGCCTCACCCTCATGGAGATTATGGAAGGAGCCTCGGAAGGCAAGATACGGGCGATGTATGTGATGGGCGAAAACCCCGCCTTTAACCTCCCTGACAGCTTTGCCGCGGCAGGGGCCCTCGGTAAATTAGAGTTCTTAGTCGTTCAGGATATATTCATGACCGAGACGGCCCGGCTTGCCCATGTAGTCCTTCCGGCCTCAAGCTGGGCCGAAAAAGAAGGCACATACACGAACCTCGAAAGGCGGCTTCAGAGGCTCAGGAAGGCGATGAACGGGCCGGCGATGGAGGACTGGCGGATAATCTCCGAGGTAGGCAAAAAGACCGGCATGAGGATGCAGTATAACTCTCCGGAGGACATAATGAAGGAGATAGTCCGCATCTCGCCCCTTCATGCAGGCCTCACATATAAGAACATAGAAAAGGGTGTTGACCTCTGGCCCTATTTGGGGGAGATGGCAAGGGAGGACTTCAGGTTTGAGCTTTCCCCTGATGCGTTTAAGCCCCCTGCCCCGCAAGAGATTTATCTTACGGTAGAGAACCCCCTTTTCCATTCCGGGACCCTGAGCAGGAAGTCCCCGGCGCTCCTGAGCATTTACCCCGAGGCAGTCATGAGACTGAACCCGGAAACAGCCGAGAGGTTCAACCTCAAGGATGCAGATACGGCAACGCTCTCAACCGAGAAAGGGGCATTGCCCCCCCTCAAGGTCAGGCTCGATGAGGGCGTCGGGCCCGGCATCGTCTTTGTGAGCAATAATTTCGAGGGCAAGGGAGTAATGGGCCTCATGGGCTATAGCCTCGACCCCCTCACCCGCGCCCCGATACCCGAAGGCCGACAGGTCTCCATAAAAAAGGAATCCCGATGAAAGACATCCTCGATACGATATTTTCGTTGGGCGTGGCCCTGTTTTCGGCAGGGACGCTCGATGTCCTTCTAAAGATGCTCCTCATCTTCATCAAGGCCGCAATAGTCGTAGGCGCCGTGATGGTGCATGTCACATGGGCGTCGTGGTTCGAGAGGAAGACCATAGCCCACATGCAGGTAAGGCTCGGGCCTATGAGGGTCGGCCCGCACGGCCTGCTTCAGCCGATAGCGGACTTCATAAAGGTCTTCTTCAAAGAGGACTTGATACCGGCCAAGGCGGACAAGCCGATATTTTACATCTCCCCCGTGATACCTGTTTTTGCAATGCTTTCGTCCCTTGCCGTGATACCGTTTTTCGAGGGTTTCGTCGTTGCCGACATAAACATCGGGCTTCTTTACCTACTTGCGATGTCCTCGCTTGCCGCATACGGCGTTGTTATGGCCGGATGGGCCTCGGACTCCAAGTATGCGTTCTTGGGCGGCCTCAGGTCCTCGGCGCAGGTCATAAGCTACGAGATAGCAATGGGACTCAGCCTCGTGGGGGTCATGATGATGGCCGGCTCCCTCAACCTCTCAGACATCGTAAAGGCGCAGGCCGCATACCCGACTAAGATGTACATATTCCCCCAGTTTTTAGGCTTTATAGTCTTTCTCATAGCCGCAATAGCCGAGACGAACAGGACGCCGTTTGACCTGCCGGAGGCCGAAAGCGAGCTTGTGGCCGGATACTTCGTGGAATACTCCGGCATGAGGTTTGCGCTCTTTTATGTGGCCGAATACATCGGCATGATTGTGATGTCCTCTATAATAACCGTGTGCTATTTGGGCGGCTGGCTCGGGCCGTTTGAAATCCCGTATGTGCCTTTCGCATGGTTTGCCGTAAAGGTATACTTCCTCATGTTCTTTTACTTCTGGATAAGGGCGACGGTGCCGCGGTACAGGTACGACCAGCTCATGGCATTGGGTTGGAAGCTCCTCATACCGCTTGCGCTCGTCAATATCGTAGTAACGGGCATAATAAAATTGGCGGTAAAATGACGGTCAAAAACTTCTTCAAGACCATATTCTTTATCGAAATCCTCAAGGGCATGGCATTGACCTTCAAGTCCATGCTCACACATGCCGTCACCCGGCAATACCCGGAGGAAAAACGGCCCGCATTCCCGGGCTTCAGGGGGCTCCACGCCTTTGTCATAGACCCGGCTACGGGCCGGGAAAAGTGCATAGCCTGCGGCCTCTGTGCGGCAATATGCCCCTCAAAGTGCATTTACATATACACGAAAGAAGAAAACGGCAGGAAAGTCCCGGACAGATATGAAATCGAAGTCCTCAGGTGCATCTACTGCGGCTTCTGTGTCGAGGCATGCCCGGTGGGCGCGGTCGTCCTCACGGAGCACTTCGAGTACTCGGACTATTCGAGAGAGGCCCTCTATATGACAAAGGAAAAACTCCTTGAGAACTGGAAAAAATTCATGGCCGGGCCGAAGGGCGAGGAATATTTCAAGAAGTTCTGGCACCCTACCCTGAACGACTACAGGGCCTACGAAGGACAGGCCCGCGGTCGGCGGCAGAAAGGACAATAGATGCTTCCGAAGGTGTTTTTTGCATATTTCAGCGTGGTGATAACCATACTTTCACTGCTCGTCATAACGAGGAAAAACCCGGTGCACAGCATCCTTTTCATGCTCGGGCTTTTCTTCCACATAGCGGGCCTTTATCTCTTCTTGAATGCCGAGTTTATTGCGGCCTTACAGGTGATTGTGTATGCGGGCGCAATACTCGTCCTCTTCCTCTTCGTGGTGATGATGCTCAACCTGAGGGAGGAGATGCTTGAGCGAAGGTATATCGGCGCATGGCCCGTCGGGGTCCTGCTTGCGGTTACGATACTGATTACGCTCTTTTCCGCGCTCAAGGCAATCCCCAAAGGGCCGGCGGGGATTTATGGAATCGAGGCGATAAAGAGCGAGACCCATACCGCGGCCCTCGGAAAGGTCCTTTATACGGAGTATCTCTTTCCGTTTGAGGTCGCCTCGGTGGTGCTTTTGGTTGCGATAATCGGCGCAATAGTGCTTGCAAAAAAGAGGATTAAGACATGAGGTGCCCATGGTCCCGTTAGAATGGTATATCTATCTTTCCGCCGTGGTCTTTGCAATCGGGGTATTCGGCTTCCTTACGAGGAGGAACATAATAATCATGTTCATGTCCATAGAGCTCATGCTAAATGCCGTGAACATAAGCCTCATATCCTTCAGCCACTACCTTCAGGACCTGAGGGGACAGGTTTTGACCTTCTTCGTCATCACCGTGGCCGCGGCCGAGGCCGCAATAGGGCTTGCGATAATCATTGCGCTCTTCAGGAACAAGGCCACGGCCCATGTGGACGAGGTGACGGAGATGAAGGGGTGATAGAAGTGAAAATCCATAACAGAGTTTTTTTATTTTTAGCCTTTTTAGTCTTCTCCCTTTTTTTTTATAAACAACCTGTATTCGACCTCCTATACCTCCGGCATCCCGCTTGAATCCAACCCCCGCGGCATTGCCATAAGTCCCGATGCCGATATTACGGTTGTTGCAAACGAAAAGTCTGGCTCGGTCTCTGTTATAGACCTCGGCACATATCAGGTGGTTGCGACAATTCCTGTAGGCACATCGCCTGAGGGCGTAGCGATAGACCCAGCAACCCACACTGCCCTCGTAGACAACCATAAAGACAGCACGGTCTCTGTCATTGACCTTAAGAGGCATAGCGTCATCTGGACTATCCCCGTAGGACAGGAGCCTATAGATATAGCCGTAGACCCCGCATTACAGCTTGCCCTTGTTGTGAATGAAAAGGACTACAATACATGGCAGACGACTACCATTCCTATAGGAAAACATCCGATGGATGTGGCCATAAACCAATTAGACAACCGGGCCCTCGTGATATGCGATGAGGACAGAAGCCTTCTTCTTATTGACCTCGACACAAATACAATTGTCAAGAACTATGACCTGAATAAACTCCCAAGGGGTGTAGCAGTAAATAACTTTACGAACATAGCAGGCATAGTTGATGACAAGGGACACAGCCTTATGCTCATCCAGCTTCCTAATCCCGTGCCTGCCTTAGCCTCGCTCAACCCCGATACGCTTCTGAGGGGAAGCGCTAACGGGAAGATAACAATCTCCGGCTCGAAGTTCATGGCGATGGCCGGAACCGAGAGCCTCGCGCTTACAATCCACGGGGCAGGGTTTTTCGATGATACGACATTCTATGTGAACGGTGAGCCGAGAAGTGTCAAGTACGACTCTTACCGGAAAGTAACCCTTGACCTGACAATCTCGGACATGGAGTACGGACGGTATCTTGATATAACCGCATACAATCCGCTACCCGGAGGGGGGCTTTCGAGGCAAGCGAGGTTTACCGTAAAAAACCTTGTTCCGGTGCTTTCATCGATAAGCCCAGCGTCTGTTGAGGCTGGAGGCGGGGCTTATGGTGGTCTCTGCCTTGCTGGAGGACGAGTGCAAGCGCAAAAACCCTTGCCATGGCGGCTTGATTAACGAGCATAGTGGTTATAGCCGGACTTCTATCATCAAGGGGAGTGCTTGAACTTGGTGATGTAATATGGGTTGCCTCGGTTGGTGCAATAATGGGAGATACGGTTGGGTATTTTATTGGTCACAGATTTGGAGAAGGATTTTTTTTGAAATACGGCAGATACTTCTTTTTGAAACTGAAACGCCCTTTCACAAACTCCAATGTCTTCGGCATTTGGGAGGAAAGCATATTGTATACGGCTTCCTTATTTATATGGCATGGAAATTGATAAAGGGTGAGGCATTGAGGTTTATAATATTTCCCCTTTCGGTCATTTTAATCGTCCTCGTGGGGATAAGCCGCATCTATCTAAATGTTCACTGGTTGATGGATGTTTTAGGCGGATATGCCGCAGGATTTGCATGGCTACTGTTCAGTATTATTATGGTGAATACTATAAGGCAATATTACCATAGTGTTTAGCCGAGTTATATGCTTCCCATGCAACTTCCTCGGTATGTACTTTTTTTGAAATACCACCACACTTGTATAAAGCAAATAGTGCAATATCTATATTTGATAACTTGCTTTTTGAAGCCTTTCCATTCACAGCTTAAACCTCTCCCTTCTCCCCGCAAGGAACTTCGCCTTCACGAGCTTCAAGTGTTTCTCTATCTCAGAGAAAATCCTGTTCACCTCTTCCTCCGTATACTCATAGGAGCTTTTATTGGAGCAATTCCCTAATATCCTGATTTTTTCGAGAATCTCATTCGTCCTTTTCGCCGCTATTCTTCTGAACCTTTCGTGCCGGGTTTCCTGCATGTCCGTCCTGTCTACAACTCTCCTTTTCTTTCTTTATACCGGAGCCTCTTTATGCGTCTAAGCATCTTGAGGTCTTCGAGGTCTTTTGCCCTTCCTGCCGCCTGTTTCATTCTTATGAGGTCCTCAAGCGATGCGAAATAGACGAATGTGCCGCCGAATTTAGCTTTTACTTTGTTTTTCCATATCCGGTCGAAGCTTATGCCTTTCACAAAAGGATGGATGTCGGTTTCAACGGCATACTGCCGAATCAGTATTTTCTTTCCAAGCAGGTCTTCGATGCTTATGTCTGTTACATCGTAGCCGAATTCCCGCAAGGCGTCCCACGCCCTTTCGCAGTTTGTCCTTTCGGGCCTTATGAAAATGTCAATGTCGAGCGTCGCCCGCGCATATCCGTGAACGGGGAAAGCGGTCGCCCCTATTATTACGAAGTCAACCCTATGTTCTTTTAATAATCTCAGAAGGTTTTCTGTGTCCACTTCTCTCCAATAGCCTTCGCATCTCTTCTGTTTTTTTAAACATCATTTCGAACCTCTCTCTGGTTGTGAGAGAAAAGAGGTACTTCAATTCAAACATGGTTTCTTTTTTTTCTTTATGTCCCGTTAATTTCAATATAGGGCTCATAATTTATTGAAAATAATTTAGCATAATTTATTATATTTGTCAATAAAAATCTTATATAGTTTAGACATTTACATTTCCGCCGCAATAAGCCTTTATTTTCAATAAGTTAAAAGCTGATATGTTTCCGGACTTAAGCGGCCTCATGAAGCTCGGCCATCCGGTGCCGGAATCGAACTTGTCCGTAGAGCTGAAAAGCGGCTCCCCGCTTACGACATCCACATAGATGCCCTCGCGGTGGTCGTCCCAGTACTCGCTTTGGAAGGCAGGCGATGATAGCCGAAACCGCAAGGATTGCATACTTCATATTTAAATTATATTTCCGGAATCGTGAAAAACTTGTGAAGGAAAGGTTAAAATAAACCGGAAAGCCCTTGAAGAAGACCATACTCATAATCGAAGACCGGGCCTCGATGGCAGGTATGCTAAAGGAGGCCATAGAGGCCGGGGGCTTCAAGGTCGTCACGGCCAAGGACGGCACGGAGGGAATGTCCCTGCTTCAGGGAGAAAGGTTCGACCTCGTCCTTACGGACCTGAAACTGCCCGGCAGGGACGGCATCGGGATTTTAGGCGCGGTTAAGGAAGAGTCACCGCTTACGCCGGTCATCATAATGACGGCATACGGCACGATAGAGACCGCCGTCTCCGCCATGAAGAAAGGCGCCTACGACTTCATCACAAAGCCCTTCGATATAGACCATCTCCTTATCCTGATAAAGAGGGCGCTTGAGAACCGACGGCTCATAACCGAAAACCTCCTCCTCAGGGAGGAGTTCTCATCGCGGCTCGGACTGCCCACGATAATAGGCAAAAGCGAGAACATAAGAGAGGTCGCAAGGAATATCCGGAAGGTCGCCCCCACAAAGACGACCGTCCTCATCTTAGGGGAGTCGGGCACCGGAAAAGAGCTTTTTGCGCGGGCGGTCCATCACCTGAGTCCGAGAAGGGACTACCCGTTTGTGCCGATTAACTGTGCGGCCATACCGCATGGGCTTCTTGAGTCCGAGCTATTCGGCTACGAAAAGGGCGCATTCACGGGCGCAGAGCAGAGAAAGTTGGGGAAGTTCGAGCTTGCCGAGAAAGGCACCGTCTTCCTCGACGAAGTCGGGGAACTGGACCCGTCGCTACAGGTGAAACTCCTCAGGGCGCTTCAGGAGGGCGAGATAGAGCGCATAGGCGGCGCAAAGGCCGTAAAGACCGATGTCCGGGTCGTGGCCGCAAGCAACAAGGACCTGGCCCGGGCGGTGGCGGAAAAGAAGTTCAGGGAGGACCTTTACTACAGGCTCAATGTATTCCCCATAATGATACCCCCGTTGAGGGAACGGAAGGACGACATACCCCTGCTTGCGGAATATTTCCTCAAAAAATACTCGGCCGAGCTTAAGACCGGGGAAAAGCAGTTTTCCCCCTCAGCGTCCGCCATGCTCGCAAATAACGGCTGGAAAGGCAATGTAAGAGAGCTTGAAAACGCAATCGAGCGTGCTATAATACTCTGTGAGGGCAGGACCATATTGCCTGAGCATGTCTCGTCCGGCCCGCAGACGGATATGACGGCGGAAGGCGGGGCAGGCGGGCTTGCGGATACGGCCAAAGGGGCGGTCAGGGCCGCGGAGACCGAGCGCATAAAAACCGCTCTCAGGGAAGCCGGGGGGAATAAGACGAAGGCGGCGGGGATGCTCAAGGTCAGCTACAAGACGCTCCTTACGAAAATAAAGGATTACGGGATTGAATGAGATGAAAGCGGTTTCTTTCCTTTTATTCCTCCTGACCCTGACGGGCGTCTCTTTAGCGGAAGAAATCATAACCGGAAAAGACGGGGCCGAAATGGCGCTCGTCCCGGCAGGCGAATTCTTCATGGGCACCGAGGACGAGGAGCTTAGGGGAGACGCCCCCTTGAGGGCCGTATATTTAGACGCCTTTTACATGGACAGATACGAGGTTACAAACAGGCTCTTTGCCCGGTTCCTGAACGCCGCAAAGCCCCTCGAAGGCAGGGACGGACAGAGACGGCTATGGGTCGTTCTGAGAAACGACATCGAGACCGAAGAAAGAAACGCATGGTGGCCCACGGAGATATTCTATGAGCTCCAAGAGGACAGGTATGCCGCATTCGAGAGCTTCGCGGACAACCCGGTAATCTCGGTGAGCTGGCATGCCGCGGACGCTTACTGCAAATGGGCCGGAAAGAGGCTCCCGACCGAGGCCGAGTGGGAAAAGGCCGCAAGGGGCGGACTCGTCAAAAAAGACTACCCATGGGGAAACGAGGTGCCCACAGGCGGGGTCATCTTCGAACGGAGGTGGACGGACAACTCGGTGCCCTCGCCCACAGAGAAAGTCGGAAACTACTTCCCAAACGGATACGGACTTTACGATATGGCCGGCAATGTCTGGGAATGGTGCGCGGACTGGTTCAGCCCCTCTTATTACAAGCGCGCGCCTTATAAAAACCCAAAAGGCCCGGACTACGGCGAAAAGAAAGTCCTGAGAGGCGGCTCGTGGTTTAATTCCGCAATCATCATGAGGGTCGCAACCCGGAACTCAAGCCCGCCCGAGACCCTCGACGACGGAATGGGCTTCAGGTGCGCCATGGATGCGGCGCCTATTTCGTGGCAGGCCGTGCCTGCATCACAGGGGCTCCCAGCCCCAATATCGCAGGGGCTCGCAGCCCCGCCGGTTGTAGGCAAATGAAGGCAATCATTATGGTTAGGGCATTAATCTCTGCGGCGGCCGCCTTGTTGTTTTTTGCGTGCGTCACCACTCCGCCCCCGCCGACCCCGGAGACGCCGACTCCCGCTCCGGCCGAAAAGCTCCCGCCTGCGGAGCAGGAGCAGAAGGCCCTCGGGGTCTTTGAGGAGATGCTTGCAATGACCGCGGATGTGGACAGGACGGAAGTCCTACCCCAGCTCGAAAGCGGCTACCTCAAAGTCATAAACGAGTACCCGGACTCCGAGTTTGCGCAGGAAAGCTACTGGTTTCTCATCCGCATGTACCTCGACGATTACACTCCGCCCCTGACCGGCGAGGCGGAAATGCTTTACGGGGAGTACAAGATGAAACACCCGGACAGCGGGCTCAAGGTAATCCTCGACGACACCATGATCCGGTTCTTCTACAGGAACTACCTCTGGGAGAAACTCATAGAATATACCACCCCGGCCGTCAAAGGGTTCATTCAAACCGGGAGTCTCAACGGCCCGTTTTACCTCTTCCTCTACTCCGAGGCAAAGATGAACACCGGGGATGCGCCCGAGGCCGAGAAGGGCTATAAAATAATAATGCAGATGTTCCCCTCTTCCAAAGAGGCCCTCGTATCCAAGGACAGGCTCAAAGAATTAGGGATGAAAACGAGGTAGAAGATGTCCGGACATTCCAAATGGGCGCAGATAAAACATAAGAAGGCGCATACCGATGTAAAAAGGGGAAAGCTCTTCTCCAAGCTCACAAAGGAGATTACGGTCTCTACGAGGATGGGCGGCGGGGACCCGGACGGAAACCCCCGTCTCAGGATCGCAATAGAGAAGGCCAAAGAGGCGAACATGGCCCACGACACCATCAAGCGCGCAGTCATGAAAGGCACCGGGG
This sequence comes from uncultured Nitrospirota bacterium, assembly GCA_964588515.1. Lineage (GTDB taxonomy): Bacteria > Nitrospirota > Thermodesulfovibrionia > Thermodesulfovibrionales > JdFR-86 > CAZPPU01. The sequence goes on along the minus strand of CAZPPU010000014.1, from coordinate 4,947 downwards.
AACTGCCCGGGGCGTCCTTTGAGGAGACCCTATATGAGGGCTACGGACCCGGGGGCGTCGCAATACTCATAGAGGCCCTCACGGACAACAAAAACAGGACGGTCTCGGAATTGAGGCACATCCTCTCCAAGACGGGCGGAAACCTCGGCGAGGCGGGCTGTGTGGCATGGATGTTTGAGAAGCGGGGCTATCTACTCGTCGAAAAAAAATCAACGGACGAAGACACCCTGATGTCGGCGGTCATCGAGGCGGGCGCAATAGACATGAAAAACGACCCGAAAGAGGAAAACTACGAGGTAATCACCGCGGCGGAAGATGTAAGCCGGGTGAAGGCCGCACTTGAGCGAGCGGGCATCCCGGTGGCCTTGGCCGAGGTTACGATGCTCCCTAAAAGCTATGTCCCGCTCGATGCAAAGGCCGCGGAGCAGATGACGAGGCTCATGGACGCCCTCGAGGAGCACGAAGATGTGCAGAATGTCTATGCCAACTTCGACATCCCCGATGAGGTAATGGCCAAGGAATCGCTCTGAGGCCGGCTTTTAAGATATAATAAACCATGGCATCAGTCGGGAGCTTTTTAAAGAAGAACTTCCTCACCGGCCTCATAGTCTCCATACCGGTTGTGTTGACCGCCTTTGCGGTCGTATGGCTCTTCAAGGCGGTGGACGGCATCCTGGCCCCGCTCTACGAAAAACTGCTGGGCAGGCCCGTTCCGGGGCTCGGGTTCGTCTCCGCTTTCGTGCTCGTCCTTACCGTGGGCATAATCTCCACCAACATGATGGGCAGGAAGCTCATCGGTCTTTTAGAAAAGGTATTCCAGCGCCTCCCCGTGTTTAAGGGCGTCTATACCGCGCTTAAACAGATAGTCGAGGCGTTTTCCCCGGGCAAGGCGGACAGGGCCTTCCGCAGGTTCGTTATAGTCCCCTATCCGAGGGAAGGCTCGTGGGCCTTCGGATTTCTTACGAAAGAATGCACGGTGGAAAGCGCAAAGGAGAGCCTCTCTTTGAAAGCCGTCTACATACCGACAAACAACCTCTACTTGGGGGAGGTCGTGCTCTTTAAAAGAGAGGATGTAATCTACACGGCCATACCGGTTGAGGAGGGCATCAAGATAGTGCTCTCGGGCGGGATAGCCACGCCCGAGAGAATCGCCGGTGTAAGCCGATGAGACATGCCTGCGTAATCCTTGCGGCAGGGGCGGGCACTCGGATGAAGTCCGACGCCCCGAAGGTCCTCCACCCCCTCTACGGCAGGCCCATGCTCCGGCATGTACTGGATGCGGCCATGGGGACGGGGCCGGAAAAAACAGTCGTCGTCATAAACGGACGGGATGCCGGAAAAGTCCGGGAGGCCCTGAAATCCGACCATGTACTCTTTGCGGTTCAGGGAAAACCCATGGGGACTGCGGATGCGCTTTCATGCGGCATGAAGGCCCTCGGCGGCTTTCCGGGCACGGCGCTCGTCCTTAACGGGGACATGCCGCTTGTAACGGCAAAGACCCTCAGGCGGTTTTTGGGGCTTCATAGAAGACGCAGGAATGCGCTTTCCATCGCATCCTTTATCGCCGACGACCCCGGGCCCTACGGAAGAATCCTGAGGGACGAAAGAGGAAAGGCTATAAGGATAGTGGAGGCGGGCGATGCATCCGAAGACGAAAGGGCCGTAAAAGAGGTCAATAGCGGACTCTACGCAATCGAGCGCCCTGCCCTCGCCCTCCTTAAGAAAATCAGGCCGAACAGAAAAAAAAAGGAATACTACCTCACGGATATCTTCGGCCTTGCGCTCGGAAGAGGGCTTAAGGCGGAAGTCCATCCGGCGGGCGACGAAGGCGAATTCCTCGGAGTCAATACGCGGCAGGAGCTGATGCAGGCGCACGAGGCCCTCAGGAAAAGACATATCTCTTTGTGTCTCGAAAAAGGCGTGAACTTCATAGACGCAGGCTCCGTCTTTATCCACCCCACGGCCTCAATCGGCAGGGAGACCCTCATATATCCGGAAGTGTACCTCGAAGGAAAGACAAAAATCGGGAAAAACTGCGTCATCTACCCCAATGTGAGGGTCGTAGACAGCTCAATCGGAGACCGGGCCGTCATCAAGGACTCCACCCTCATAGAGGGCTCCGTAATAGGCAGGGGCGCGGAGGTCGGCCCTTTTGCCCACATAAGGCCGGGCTCCGCAGTAGGCCCGGGGGCGAAGATAGGGAATTTCGTGGAGGTCAAAAAATCCAGTATAGGGCCGCTTACAAAGGCTATGCACTTAAGTTACATAGGCGATGCGACGGTCGGCAGGGGCGTAAACATAGGGGCAGGCGCCATTACATGCAACTACGACGGCAAGCGGAAGCAGAGGACCGTCATAGAAAGCAATGTCTTCGTGGGGAGCGACTCCCAGCTCATAGCCCCGGTCAGGATTGGAAGGGGCTCATACATAGGCGCAGGCTCTACAATCACCGGGGATGTCCCCGCCGGCTCCCTTGCATTAAGCAGGGTCAGGCAGAAGACCCTAAAGGGGTGGGCAAAACACAGGCAGGCCCTTCCTAAAAAGGAACCCGTCTAAGCACATGTGCGGGATAATAGGATATACGGGGAAACGGGACGCCGTCCCCGTGATACTCGACGGCCTCCGGAGGCTCGAGTACCGGGGCTACGATTCCGCAGGGATAGCGTTCTTTAAGGACGACTCCGTAGAAGTGATGCGGTGCAAAGGCAAGATAAAAGACCTCGCCCTTCTAATCGGAGAAAGAAAGCCCTCGCCGAGCCCCACCGCCATAGGCCACACGAGGTGGGCGACGCACGGAAGGCCCTCTGCGGAAAACGCCCACCCTCACCGCTCAGACGGCATCGTGCTCGTGCATAACGGGATAATAGAAAACTATCTCTCCCTGAGGAAATCCCTCGAAGAGGAGGGCTTCGTATTCACATCCGATACGGACACGGAAATCCTCTGCCACCTCATCAACAAGCACCTCATCAACAAACACTTGGGGGGCCGGCCCCTCGAGGATGCGGTAATCGAGGCATTGAGGAATGTAAGGGGCGCCTATGCCATAGCGGTTATGAACGAAAAAGAGCCGGGGAAGGTCGTGGGCGTAAGGAAAGACAGCCCACTTGTGGCCGGCATAGGAGACGGGGAGTTCTTCTTGGCGTCGGACATCCCGGCATTTTTAAGCTACTCAAGGGATGTGGTCTTCCTCGAAGACGGCGAGATGGCCGTGATGACCGCCGGGGGGATGGTGTTTTCGGACCTCGACGGCAGGCCCTTACGCAAAGACATACAGAGGATATCGTGGGACCCGACGATGGCGGAAAAAGGCGGCTACAGGCACTTCATGCTCAAAGAGATAGAGGAACAGCCGAGGGCCCTCGGAGATACCATGATAGGGAGGTTCGATGCGGCCGCAGGGGAGATAAACCTCCGGGAGTTCGGGGTCGAGGAGCCGTTTCTTAAAGGCATAGGCGGCATATCCATTGCGGCCTGCGGGACATCGTGGCATGCGGCCCTCATAGGGAAATACCTCATCGAGGCCATGGCGAGGGTCCCGGTGGAGGTGGATATCGCATCGGAGTTCAGATACAGAAACCCCATCTTGGGCGAAAGGCTCTTCCTCTCGATCACCCAGTCCGGGGAAACGGCCGACACGCTTGCGGCCCAAAGGGAGGCCCGGAGGCTGGGCGCAAAGACGCTCTCAATCTGCAATGTCATCGGGAGCACGGCGGCAAGGGAGGCGGACTCGGTCTTCTACACCCGGAGCGGCCCGGAGATAGGGGTTGCATCCACAAAGGCGTTCACGACACAGGTGGTCGGGCTTTACCTCTTTGCCATAGCATTGGGAAGGGCCAAGGGCGTCCTTCCCTCCGACGGGGCAAAGGGGCTTTTGCTTGAGCTCCTGACCGTGCCGGATAAGGTGGAATCCATACTCTCAAGAAAGACCGGGGTAGAGCGCATCGCCAAGGAGTTCTTCAAAAAGACGGACTTCCTTTACTTGGGAAGGGGGATAAACTACCCGGTGGCGCTCGAAGGCGCGCTCAAGCTCAAGGAAATCTCCTACATCCATGCGGAGGCGTATCCCGCGGGCGAGATGAAGCACGGCCCCATAGCCCTCATAGACGAGGAGATGCCCGTGCTCTTCCTTGCGCCGAAGGACGGGCTTTACGAAAAGATGCTCTCAAGCATCCATGAGGTCAAAAGCAGGGGCGGCAGGGTCATATCGGTCGTAAGCGAGGCGGACTCGGAAGTCTCGGCGCTCTCGGAATTCCCGATAGCGGTGCCGGAGACGAACCGGTTTCTCACGCCTCTTTTACTGACCGTCCCGCTTCAGCTCTTAACTTACTATATAGGGGTATTGCGGGGATGCGATGTCGACCAGCCGCGGAACCTGGCCAAGAGCGTCACGGTGGAATGAGCGCATCCCCTGAAATAGAGATAGAAAGTGGCGCTAAAGAGCAGGATTCTGTTATTATAGAGAGTCCCGATGCCTAAGACCGTTTATGAAGGGTTGAGCCCGGCCCAGCGTGAAGCAGTAATCTACGGCGAAGGCCCGCTCCTTGTGCTTGCAGGGGCAGGCAGCGGAAAGACGAGGGTCATAACCTGCAGGTTCGCACACCTTGCCGGGAAAAACCCGCACTCCGTAGCGGCCTTCACATTCACCAACAAGGCCTCCGACGAGATGAAAGAGCGCATCGCCCGTCTCCTCAAGAGGGACATGCGCAGGGCGTGGGTAGGGACATTCCACTGCCTCTCAAGCAGGATCCTCAGAAAAGAAATTCATCTCTTGGGCATGGACGGCGATTTTTCGATATTGGACGAAGACGACCAGGCCGGCCTGATAAAGCACATACTCAAGGAATTCAAGATGTACGAGGCCCTCTACAAGGGCATCTCGGCCCGGATAAGCCTGCTTAAGGCCTCGCTCATAGGGCCGGAGAAGTTCCTTTCGGGAAGCGATGT
>CAZPPU010000013.1:0-18018 GCA_964588515.1 uncultured Nitrospirota bacterium | reverse complement strand
AAGCTCTGTAGTATATTATCCCCTTCCGCTTCATCTTCAGGAGGCCCTCAAGTATTTAGGCTATGGCCCGGGGGACTTCCCTGTAACGGAGAGGCTTTCAAGGCAGGCGCTTTCCCTTCCCATGTACCCGGAGCTTGAGGACTCCGCGATAGAGCGGATTGCAAAGGTCGTCTTGAGTGTCTGATTCCGTTTTGATAGTGACCGGCGAAAGCAGTGGCGAATTATACGGGGGACTGCTTGCAAGGGCGCTTAAGGCCCTGAGGCCCTCCCTCACGATATACGGGGTGGGCGGCGAGAGGATGAAAGAGGCCGGTGTGGAGGTCTTTGCCGGAATAACGAGCGCATTCGGACTTTTCGAGGCTGTCTCCGCAATCAGGAAAGTAAAAGAGACCTTCGATAAGACCGTGCGCATGATGGAAAAGATCCAGCCCCGTGTGGTCGTCCTTATAGACTTTCCGGACTTCAACCTGAGGGTTGCAAGAAAGGCAAGAAGGCTCGGCCTTAAGGTCCTCTATTATGTGAGCCCTCAGGTATGGGCGTGGAGAAAGGGGAGAATCAAGACCATCGGGGAGCTTGCGCATAAGGTGGCCGTCATACTGCCGTTTGAGGAGGCATTATACAGGGAACGGGGCATACCGTGCGAGTTCGTCGGCCATCCGGCCATGGAGGAGATAGAGTCTGTCATGGAAAGGGCGGAAACGACTGCTGTTAGGGAGGGGGGGCGACTCGCCCTCCTGCCCGGAAGCAGGCCCCATGAGCTTAAATACCTTCTGCCTGTCCTTCTTGAAGTCGTAAGGGGGTTTAAGCGGGAATTCCCGGACTACGGGTTTGTCCTTCCTTTCGCCCCGAATCTGGAGCCCAAAGGATATGAAAGAGAGCTCGATGAGTTCAAGGCCGAGGGGGTGGAGGTCTTAAAGGGCAATGCGATTCAGGCGCTTTCGGCCTCGGATATGGCTGTCGTGGCCTCGGGCACGGCTACGCTTCAGGCAGGGCTCCTTGAAAGGCCCATGGTCGTCATATACAAGGTCTCGCCCCTCAGTTATCTGATTGGAAGGCTTATAATAAGAGGGGTGAAGCATATATCCCTCGTAAACCTCATATCCGGCAGGCCGCTTGTGCCCGAGCTTATTCAGGGCAAGGCGACTGCGGGCAATATCCTTACGGAATTAAGGAGGCTCAAGAACGACTCCGGATACAGGCAGGAGATGCTTGAAGGCCTGAGGGCCGTTAAAGAGGCATTCGCCGGAAGAAGTCCCTCATCGAGGGTGGCCGGGATTGTGTGTGAGATGGCGGCCCAGTAATGAAGAAGGTTAGATGAAGAAGGTCTTTAAGGTCATAAGGCCCTACCGGAGGCGGATAGCCGTAGCCGGGCTATGTAGTCTCGTCGTATCCGGCACCAACGGCTCCATAGCATGGCTCGTCAAGCCTGCGGTGGACAGGGTCCTCATAGCAGGGGACAGGCAATGGATGGCGCTTGTAGCCCTTTCCATCTTCGTTGTCTTCGTCTTCCGGGGGGTGTTTTCCTATATCCAGAACTATCTCATGAAGTCCGTGGGCGCAAAACTGGCAAGGGACATGAGAAACGGCCTTTACAGCCATATGCTCCATCTGCCGATGAGTCATTTTGCGAAGGACCCAACAGGCGCAATGCTCTCGATGACGATTAACGATATCGCATTGCTTCAGGACCTCCTTGCCTACAAGGTGAGGGACTTCCTGCTTGAGACCGGCACGGTCGTGGCGCTTATAGGCGTGGCTTTTTACATGAGGTGGGACCTTACGCTCATTGCCCTTACGGTTCTTCCGCTTGCGTTTTATTTTACCGGGAGGCTCGGAAAGAGACTCAAGAAGGTCGCACGGAGGGCTCAGGAGAAGATCTCCGGCATAACCGAGTCCATCTCCGAGGGGCTTTCGGGCGTAAAGGTCATAAAGTCCTTTACGGCCGAGGAGGTCGAGGCCCGGCGGTTCGGAGAAAAGAGCCACGACCACTACAGGGAGCTCATGCGGAGCACGAGGATTTATGAGGCGACCACATTAATCATGGACTTTACCGCAGGCTTCGGCATCGCCTTCGTCCTCTGGTACGGAAGCTCTTTAGTCATCGGCCATACCATCACCGCAGGGGAATTCTTCGCTTTCCTTACGGCCGTTTTGATGATATATACGCCTGCAAAGAGGCTTACAAATGTCAATAACGCCCTCCAGCAGGCAAAGGCGTCCCTTGAACGGATAGACGGGCTTCTCGGAAAAGAGCGGGAGCCGGACGGGACAAGGGAGATTAAGGACATAGATGAGATAGTCTTCGAGGGGGTCTCCTTCAGGTATGAAGGCAAGGAAGAAGACGCCCTGTCGGGCTTAAGCCTTGCGGTCAAAAAGGGCGAGGTCCTTGCCATAGCAGGCAGAAGCGGTTCGGGGAAGACCACGCTCGTTGACCTCATAGCCGGGTTTTACTCCCCGGCAAAAGGCAGTATCCTCATAAACGGCATTGACATCCGCGATATATCGAAGAGGTCGCTCCGGTCTCTCATCGGGATTGTAAGTCAGGAGGTCGTGCTCTTTAACGACACGGTGAGGGCCAATATCGCCTTCGGAAGGCCGGATGCCGCGGAGGCCGAAATCATAGGGGCCGCAAAGGCCACATACGCCCACGACTTCATAACCGACCTGCCCGAAGGCTACGATACGCCTATAGGGGAGGGCGGCATCAGGCTTTCGGGCGGCCAGAGGCAGAGGCTTTCCATAGCAAGGGCCATACTCAGGAACCCGCCCCTCCTTATACTCGATGAGGCCACATCCGCGCTCGACACCCAGTCGGAACTGTTGGTCAGGAAGGCCCTCGACAACCTCATGCGGGACGATAGGACCACGCTCATCATCTCCCACAGGCCCTCGACCATAAAGAGGGCCACGAGGATAATGGTCTTAGACAGGGCGAGGCTCATCGAATCGGGCAGTCATAAGGAGCTTATGGATGCAGGCGGGCTTTATAGCAGGCTCTATAACCTCCAGTTCGATGAGGCTGTTTCAGAAGAGCCTTGATGTTCCCGCTTTATACCCTCATATATGCTCTGGCCCTGAGCTTGCTCTTTCCGCTCGAATACCTTAAAAGGCCCAAGGCCCAGAGGAAGAAATGGCTCAGGGAGAAACTCGGATATTTTAATCGCACTTCGCCTTCGCCGTCCCTCTGGGTGCATGCGGTCTCCGTGGGCGAGGTTGCGGCCTCCGCAGGGTTCGTAAAAAGGCTCAAGGAGAAATACCCGAATCTGAGGTTTGTCGTCTCCACAATCACGGATACCGGTCAGAAGGTGGCAGGCGAAAGACTGGGCGGAATCGCAGAGATAGTTTACCTTCCCTTCGACCTCAAATTCGCCCTCAGGCAGGCAATAAAGAGGACGAGGCCATGCCTCTTTATTACGGTCGAAACCGAGCTATGGCCCAATGCCTTCAGGGTTATGAGGGAAAACGGCATCCCCTGTGCCGTCGTAAACGGAAGGCTCTCGGAAGGTTCGTTTAAGGGATATAAAACGGCAAGGTTTTTCATAAAGAGTGTGCTCCGGCATGTAACCCTCTTTTGTATGCAGGACTCCGTATATGCCGGAAGACTCATCGAATTAGGCGCGGATAAAGCCGCAGTAAAAGTGACCGGCAATTTCAAATTCGACTTGACACCCCCTGCCACCGAAAGCCCTTTAAAAGGGGTCATTGCCCCGCCGGTTATTTTGGCAGGGAGCACCCATTCCGGCGAGGAGGAATTGATAGCGGACTGTTTTATGAAGCTCAGGGGGGAGTTTCCGTCTCTTTCCTTGATTATCGCTCCAAGGCATCCGGAAAGGTTTAATGAGGTCGAGGGCCTGCTTAAATCAAAGGGGCTTTCGCCGACGCAAAGGAGTGGGGTAGGGGGCAGTGCCCCCAATATGGCGGGGGGCACTGCCCCCATTTCAGGAGCGGTAGTCCTCCTTGATACCGTAGGGGAGCTTTTCTCCGCATACGCCGCATGCGATGTAGCCGTAATCGGCGGGAGCTTCATAAGACATGGCGGGCAAAACCCGCTTGAGCCAGCTTACTGGGGCAAGGCGGTCGTGTGCGGCCCGCACATGGAGAATTTCCCGTTTATGGAAGAGTTTTTAAGGGAGGGCGGGGCCATAGGGACAACGAGGGCGGGCCTTTATGAGACCCTGAGAGAACTGCTCGCATCTAAGGATAAGAGAGAGGCGGTAGGGGTTAAGGCAAAAGAGTTTTGTGCAAAGAACACCGGTGCGGTCCAAAGGACGATAAAAGAGATAGAGGGGTTTTTAGATGGGGCCGTTTGAGTTTATCTATTACTTGGGATACAGGCTAAAACGGGCGCATTCCCTTAAGAGACAGGGGAGACTGCCCCGGACGGTCATAAGCATAGGCAACATAACGACAGGCGGGACGGGCAAGACCCCCGCGGTTATTGCACTTGCAGAGGAGGCCCAAAAAAGGGGTTTTTCGCCATGCATCCTTACGAGGGGGTATAAGGGCAAGGCAAAAGGCCCCTGCTTTGTGTCTAAGGGAGACGGCCCCCTTATGACGGCAGAGGACGCAGGAGACGAGCCTGCACTTATGGCTGAAAAATTAACCGGTGTCCCGATAGTAAAGGGGAAGGACAGGTATGAGGCAGGGCTTTTTGCTATTAAGAACCTCGACGGCCCGTCTCTTTTCATCCTGGACGACGGGTTTCAGCACTGGCGGCTTTGGAGGGACAAAGACATCCTCCTTATAAACGGCAAAGACCCCTTCGGCGAAGGGAAGCTCCTTCCCGTAGGCAGGCTGAGAGAGCCGGTCAAAGAGATAAAAAGGGCCGGTATCATAGTTATTACGAAAAGCGGGCACTCCGACGAGGCCCTGCTTGCCGAAATCAGGCGGCATAATCCTCATGCGCCCATATTCAAGGCAGGGCATGAGCCGTCCTCTCTTAAGCGGGCATCGGGCGGGGAGTTCCCTCTTGACATGCTTTCAGGTATGAAGGTCTATGCCTTCTCCGGGATAGGGGACCCGGAGTCCTTCCGCAACACCCTCGTTTCCTCCGGCGCAAACATTAGGGGTTTCAGGCCGTTTAGAGACCATTATGCCTTCAAATGCAGGGATATCGGGAGGCTTTCTGAAAGGGCCGGAAGGGCCGGCGCAGAATGGATTATCACTACGGAAAAGGATATAATACGGCTAAGGGGGTGCAGTCTCCCAGAAAACCTCCTTATCCTCGGCGTGGAGTTTACGGTCGGGGAGTGTTTCTACGATGAAGTTTTTAAAGGGGGCATGGAGGTCTGATTGGTCAGATATATCGAGGTAAGGAGCAGGCAGAGGACGGAGTTTATAGATATCACCGAGGGCGTGCAGAATGCCGTAACCGAGGCCGGGGTCAAGTCCGGGATATGTTATATATTCGTCCCGCATACGACTGCGGCGGTTACCATAAACGAGGGGGCCGACCCCTCGGTCCAGCACGACATCCAGCAGGCCCTTTCACGGCTCGTCCCCCACGATTTGAGCTATGCCCACCGCGAGGGCAATGCCGACGCCCACATAAAGGCCACTTTGGTAGGGCTCTCACAGGCCGTCCCCGTAGAGGCCGGGAAACTCGTCCTCGGCACATGGCAGGCGATTTATTTCTGCGAATTCGACGGCCCAAGGCACAGGCGGGTTGCGCTTAAGCTCATAAGCGAAAAAGGCGAAAGCTCCTGACAGGGGAATAATGGAAAAATACGATGTCGTTATCGTAGGCGCAGGCCCGGCAGGGATATTCTCCGCTATAAAGCTCACCGACCGGCCACGGGCCGGAGCGACTAAAGGGGCCCGTGGCCCCCTCAAAGTCCTTATCATCGAAAAAGGCAGGGACATAGAAAAAAGACACTGCCCGATGAAAGTGAGGGAGGTTTCGTGCGCGGCCTGCCCCGAGTGTGCGCTCCTGAGCGGCTGGGGGGGCGCAGGCGCATTCAGCGACGGAAAGCTCAACCTCTCCCCGGATATCGGCGGGTTCCTTACGCGGTATGTCCAAAAAGAAGAGCTTCTTTCCCTTATAGATTATGTGGACGGCCTTTATGTGAAGTTCGGCGCGCCCAAAAAGGTCTACGGCGGGGATACCGAAGAAGCGAGAGAGCTTGAAAAGTTGGCCTCTAAAAACGACCTCATATTCGTCCCCTCGAGGATAAGGCATATCGGGACGGAAAAGTGCGCCGGCCTGCTTAAGGCCATGAAAAAGCGCCTGAACGCAAAGGTAAAAACCATTTTCGACTCCGATGTAGAAAAGGTCCTCGTAAAGGGCGGAAAGGTCGAGGGCGTAAGGCTCGGGGACGGACGGGAAATACAGGCGGACTTCGTAATACTTGCGCCCGGAAGGGAAGGGGCAAGATGGCTTGAAGGGGAGACTAAAAGGCTCAAGCTCGGCGTCCTCCAAAACCCTGTGGATATAGGCGTGAGGGTGGAGCTTCCGGCATCGGTCTTCAGCCACCTCACGGACATAGCCTATGAGCCTAAGTTGGTGTTTTATTCGAAGAAGTTCGACGACAAAGTAAGGGTCTTTTGCGTAAACCCTTACGGCGAGGTCGTAAAGGAATATCTGAAAGGCATATGGACGGTAAACGGCCACAGCTATGCAAGGCGGAAAACCAACAACACGAACTTCGCCCTCCTTGTGAGCACAACATTCACCGAGCCCTTTAACGAGCCGATTTCCTACGGCAGGTATATAGCCCGGCTTGCGAATTTCCTCGGTCAAGGCGTCATCGTCCAGAGGCTCGGGGACCTCCAGATGGGCAGGCGCTCTACACACGAGCGGATAGAAAAGGGCATAGTCAGGCCCACTCTCAAGGATGCAACCCCGGGGGATTTGAGCTTCGTCATACCTTACCGCTACCTCTCCGACATCATGGAGATGCTCGAGGCCCTCGAAAAAATAGCCCCCGGTGTGAACTCCCGGCACACATTGCTTTACGGCGTAGAGGTGAAGTTCTACTCCATGCAGTTGAAGCTCTCAAACACGCTCGAAACCGGGGTCAAGAACCTCTTTGCCGTGGGCGACGGGGCGGGGGTCTCAAGGGGTCTCGTTCAGGCCTCGGCCTCCGGCGTCATTGCGGCAAGGGAGATACTTAAGAGGGTTTAGTCCCTCTCGTCCTCTACGGAAATCACATCTTTTTCTTTCCAGTAAATCTCGCAGGTAAACTTATCGGTCTTTGGCGGGATGGCGCCCCTGAGATATATTTTCTGTTCGTTGTGCACGGGGCTTTTCTTTTTTTCGACCCTGTCGAGGAATTTGCCGAAGTAGTCCATGAAGTTCACAATGACATGGACGCGGAAGGCCGAATGCCCGGTTTCGTTCCTGAAACAGAAAGCGCCTTCCCCTGCCTGCATCGAGGTCCGCTCGACCCATACCTTCCAGCCTTCCGGATTTCCGTGCGTGCACTCGATTTCGTCCTTGAAAGCGAAGGAGGAGTTCTCCTCGCATTCAAGCCCTGCCGGATAAGCCGGGGCGGTTCCGGAAAACAACAGCGCCAAGGCAACGGCAAGAAGCGGTTTTTTCACCTTAAATCACTTTCCTCAGGAATTCCATAAGCCCTGCAAATGTAGGCTGGGGCGATGCGGGCATATTGAGCCTGTCAACGAGGTGCTGGACGGAGACATGCATGAAGCCGAGGAATGCGTTCGGGTAGACCCCTATCCAGAAGACGAGGGCAACGAGCGGAAGCAGGGTTATTATCTCCCGCAGGTTCATATCCGGGTAGGACAGGAGCTTCGGGTTTACCTCCATGAAAAATACCCTCTGGTAGAGCCAGAGCATGTAACCTGCGCCTATGATTATCCCTGTTGCGGCAAGCACGCCCGCCCATTTCTTTGCGGTAAAGCCGCCTAAGATTATCAAAAACTCGCCGATAAAGCCGTTCATCCCCGGAAGCCCGATGGAGGCCAGTGTAAAGACCATGAAAAACGCCGCATATATAGGAAGAGGGGTCGCAAGCCCTCCGTAGTCCTTTATCATCCTTGAGTGAGTCCGCTCGTAGACCATCCCTATGGCAAGGAACAGGGCGCCTGTTATTATCCCGTGGTTGAGCATCTGGAGTATGCCGCCCTCAAGCCCGGTCGTGTTGAGCGCAAATATCCCCAGCGTCACAAACCCCATGTGGCTAACACTGCTATAGGCTATAAGGCGCTTGAGGTCTTCCTGTGCAAGGCATACGACCGCGCCGTAGATGATGGCTATGACCGAAAGCGTGAGCATCGGCACGGTCATGGCCTTTGCGGCATCCGGGAAAAACGGGATGGAAAACCTCAAAAACCCGTATGCGCCCATCTTTATGAGCACCCCTGCAAGTATTACAGAGCCTGCCGTAGGGGCCTCGGTATGGGCGTCTGGAAGCCATGTGTGCACCGGGAACATCGGGACCTTCACGGCAAATGCCGCAAAGAAGGCCCAGAAAAGCCAGAACTGCATCTGATAGGGATAGTTCATCTTCATAAGCTCAAGGATGTCGAATGTCCTTCCGGCATGGAAGTATAGGACGATAATACCTACGAGCATGAGCACGCTTCCAACGAGCGTAAAGAGGAAGAACTTTATGGCCGCATATAGCCTGTTGGGCCCTCCCCAGACCCCGATGAGGAGGTACATGGGAATCAGCATCGCCTCCCAGAATATGTAAAAGAGGAAAAAGTCCAGCGAGCTGAAGACCCCTATCATTGCGGCCTCTATAAGCAGGATTGCAATATAGAACTCCTTCACCCTGTCCTTAATCGCAGTCCACGAAACGAGGACGCAGAGGATTCCAAGGAGCGCGGAAAGGAGCACAAAGAGCACGCTTATGCCGTCCACCCCGATGGCGTAGTTTACATTCCATGTGGGTATCCAACTGCTCCGCTCGGCAAACTGCATCCCCGCCGTGGTCTTGTCGAACGCCGTAAAAAGGGGTATGGAAAGCACCATTGTGATGAGGGCCACGGTCAGGGCGACCCATTTTATAAGCTCCTCGTGCTTCCTCTTAATGAGGAGGATTAAGAGCGAGCCTAAGACGGGCGTGAATATGACCGCGCTCAGGACCGGATAGCCTAATTTATTCATTATCATTTCCATATATTCCTCCTCACCAGAGCAGGGCCAGCGTGATGGCCAGCAGTCCGAGCGCCATCACTATGGCATAGTGGTGGACAAAACCGGTCTGAACCCGTCTCAGTACCTCTCCGAAGCCCCCTATCGCCTTGGGCACGCCGTTTACGATGCCCTCGATTATTTTTCCGTCCGTAACCGCAACGATGACATTCTTTGCAATCCAGAAAGTCGGCCTTACGATGATGCGGCTGTAAAGTTCGTCCACATAGTACTTGTTCCAGAGGACCCTGTAAGGCGCCCTGAAGACCGAGCCGAGCTTAAGCGGGATATCCGTCCTCTTGAGATAAAACAGGGCCGCAGTGCCTATCCCCGCAAGCCCCCCGATAATCGAGATGACCATGACCATCCATTCCTCCCCATGGGTGCCTTCGCCGTGGGGGTGGCCTACGACGGGCGCAAGGAACTCTCCAAACCGGTCGGAATGCTCGACGCCGAACATCTCGCCCACAAGCGGCGGTATCCCGACCCATCCTGCGGCGACCGCGCCTATGGCAAGGAGCGCAAGGGGTATGGTCATCGCCTTAGGGGATTCATGCAGGTGGTGTTCCTGCTCGTGCGTGCCCCGGAATTTCCCGTGGAAGGCAAGGAATACGACCCTGAAGGAATAAAACGCGGTAAGTATTGCGGTCCCTGTCGCAAGCACCCATATAAACCTGCCCGTGGGGCCTCCGGAGTAAGCCCGCCAGAGGATTTCGTCCTTGCTGAAAAACCCCGCAAGTCCGGGAACGCCCGCAATGCTCAGGGATGCAAGGAGGAATGTCCAGTATGTCCACGGCATGTATTTTCTGAGGCCGCCCATCTTTTGGATGTTAAGCTCCCCGGCCATTGCATGCATCACCGAGCCTGCGCCTAAAAAGAGCAGGGCCTTGAAAAAGGCATGTGTATACAGGTGGAATATCCCTGCCGCATAAGCCCCGACTCCGGTTGCGAGGAACATGTAGCCCAACTGGCTTACCGTTGAGTAGGCCACAATACGCTTTATGTCGTTTTGAACGAGGGCGATGGTTGCGGCAAAAAGCGCGGTCACGCCTCCTGTAATCGCCACCACATTCATCGCCGTATGAGAGAGGCTGAAGATGGCATTACACCTTGCGACCATGAACACGCCCGCCGTAACCATCGTTGCGGCATGTATGAGCGCGCTTACAGGGGTAGGGCCTTCCATCGCATCGGGAAGCCATACATGAAGCGGCATCTGTGCGGACTTCCCTACGGCGCCGCAAAATAAAAGGAGCGCTATGAGCGTTACGAGGTTCACATCGTAGCCGAGGACATTTATGCTCCGCTCCGCTATTCCGCCCATCCCCTCGAAGACCGGCTGGTAGTAAAGCGTGCCGAATGTAAGGAATATCATTATCACGCCAAGGCCGAAGCCGAAGTCCCCGAACCTGTTTACTATGAATGCCTTCTTCCCGGCGTCCGAGGCCGACTTCTTCTCATACCAGAAGCCTATCAGGAAATAAGAGCACAGGCCCACGGCCTCCCAGCCGAAATAAAGCTGAAGGAAGTTGTTGGACATTACGAGCATGAGCATCGAGAAAGTAAAAAGGCTCAGGTAAGAAAAGAACCTGTAATATCCCTTGTCCCCGTGCATATAACCTATGGAGTATATGTGGACGAGACTGCTTACCGTCGTAACCACTATGAGCATGACCGCGGTAAGCGGGTCTATGAGGAAACCCACGGGCACGCGGAGCCCGTCGGAGAGCACCCATGTGTAGAGGTCTTCGTTTATGACCGTGCCGCCGATTACATCCCTCAGCGTGATGACCGATAAGACCCACGAGGCGACGACCGCAAGGACGGAGGGCCAATGGGCCTGCTTCCCGAAAAGCCTTTTTCCAAAGAGGATGTTTACCACAAAGGCCGCAAGCGGCAGAAACGGTATGAGCTGATATGTCTTCAAAAACAACGCCCCTTTCTTACGGGGTGGGACATACCCACTCCCAAACCCAGCTTATTCGAACTCCCGTGACATTGTCCCTTTCTTTCGTTGAAGTAGGAAGGACTCCGGTTGCATTATATTAAGCAGCGGCCTCCTTTCTGTCAAGGTCTTTTTGCTGTAAAACAGCAATGAGCTTTGGTATCTCCCTGTAGCCTTGGACGCGCCTGAACTTCCTCTCGGCCCTTAAGAGGGCGGCCACAGCCCACCGCTGAACCATGAATCATTTTAATCGGGGGTCGCTTCCTACTTCAACAACTCACAGGGACATCGCCACCTGCCTCTGGCCGATTCCATCCCCGCTATTCTAAGCGGGGTTTTTCCTGAGAACCGCCTTATTACGGCCTCGTCCTTTTTGGTTATTTAGGACATCATCGTTTTGGCGGGACACTCCGGATTTTGGTTTTTCGGGGGAGATTAAATTGGGCGGGGGAAGATATGCTTGAAAAATTTCCCTTCCGGGTGATACGCTCAAGTCCGGTATGAAAACGAAAAAGAAACTCATAAGGTCGCTTTCCATACTGCTCGTTGCCCTGATGGCGATTGCGGTTCATTCCCTTTGGAAATATCCCGCACGGAAGGAGCCGCCTGCAAACCCCGGCCTCTACAAGGTTATCGCCGTGCATGACGGTGACACCGTAACGATAAGGACAAACGACAGGGAGGAGAAGGTGCGGTTGATTGGGATAGACGCACCGGAGCTTGCACAGAAACCATGGGGCCAGCGGGCCAAGGCGCACCTCGAAGAAATCCTTTCCGCCTCGGACCGGACGGTCTCCCTCGAATGCGATATCGAAAAACAAGACAGGTACGGGAGGAGACTTGCCTATCTCAAGACCGAGGGCGGGGAGATGGTAAATCAAAGGATGCTCAGAGACGGCTATGCCGTGCTCTTTACCATCCCCCCGAATGTCAGGTATGTCGAGGCCCTGAGGAAGGCGCAGGCGGAGGCAAGGCAGGGCGGCCTCGGGATATGGGGCGAAAAGGGACTAAAAGAAACCCCAAAAGACTATAGAGAAAGAAAGAGACGGTGAGCGCTTGAATTGACGGGCGCTTTCAGTTGTGTTACAATGTCTTACAAAGGAGGCCGGGATGAAGGACACTATAACCGTGAGGCTCCCTCAGAAATTGCAAAAGGAGCTTGAGATTGCCGCAAAAAAAGAAAGGACTTCAAAGAGCGACCTCATAAGGGATGCCGTTTCCCGTTATCTTGCCGTGAAAAGGTTCCACCAGTTGAGAAAGAAGGTACTGCCCTTTGCCGAGGCGCAAGGGTTGTTGACCGATGAAGATGTATTCGAGGCTATCTCGTGAGGGTCGTGCTCGACACCAATGTCGTCGTTGCGGCCTTTGCAACGAGGGGGCTTTGTTCCGAGGTCTTTGAGGTATGTCTTGCCGAGCACAGCATCGTGACGAGCGAGCATATTCTTATGGAAGTAAAAGAAAAGCTCATTGACAAGATTCGCCTTCCCGAAAATACCGTGCATGAAATAGTGGATTATTTACGGGCTCAGGCAGAGACGGTCGTCCCCGAAAAATTAAACGGCTCTGTCTGTAGAGACAAAGACGATGAAAAGGTAATCGGGACGGCATTAAGCGGCTATGCCGGATTCATAATAACGGGAGACGAAGACCTTCTGCTCCTGAAAAAATACAAGGGCATCCGGATAGCCACCCCGCGGGAGTTCTGGGGCTTGTTAAAAAAATGATGAATTTGAAGACCGGTTTTATTGTCCTCATTATATATTGTTTGCCTGCGCCCTCTTTCGCCCTTCAGTCCGAAGTCTTCCCGCCTGAGATAAGCCCCGGGGATGCGTTCCTTGTGAGGGTATGCGCGACGGCCCTTCCGGAGGGCGCTGTCGAAGAGGGGTCGTTAACAGGGTTCAATCCCGAACCATCGGGGGAGGGCTGTTACATCGCCATCGGGGCCGTGGGGCTTAATACGAAGCCCGGCGATTATGAGGTTTCCGTAAAGAGTGCGGGCGGGAAGGCGGTGAAGAAGCTCGTCGTAAGGAAAGTCTCTTTCCCTGAGATAGGCCTTACGCTTCCGCCGGAGAAGGTCTTCCTCAGCCCGGAGGACCAAGAGAGGGCCGTTAAGGAGCAAGAAAGGCTCTCTCTCATTTGGAAGGAAGTCTCCGGAAGGCTCTGGGAAGGAGGGTTTATACAGCCGGTTGAAAACGATGTGCTCACAACATTCGGCGTAAAGAGGATAATCAATAAAGAGAAGGTAAGCATCCACTGGGGCATAGACATCCGGGGCAAGGAGGGCGAGCCCGTGAGGGCCGCAAACTCAGGCAGGGCGGTCTTTGCGGATATTCTTTTCTTCGGCGGAAACACACTGATTATAGACCACGGCATGGGCGTATATACCATATACATGCACCTGAGCGGCTTCAATGTCAAAGTCGGGGAGCCGGTAGAAAGGGGCGATATCGTCGGGTTTGTGGGCTCAACAGGCAGGGCGACCGGGCCTCATCTTCACTTCGGGGTGAAGGTCGGAGGCATATCCGTAAACCCGCTTTCCCTTACAGGGCTTTCCATAAGATGAGATTCACAGCGGACCTTCATATCCACTCTCATTTTAGCCGCGCAACGAGCAAGGACATGACCCCGGAGGGCCTTGCCCGTTGGGCGCAGATTAAGGGCGTAAGCGTGATGGGCACAGGGGATTTCACCCATCCCGTCTGGCTCAAGGAGCTTAAGGAGAAATTAGAGCCTGCCTCCGGGGGTCTTTTCAGGTTAAAAGCTAAATATGCGCCTGCCGATGTCCCCGCATCCTGCCGTGGAGATGTCCTCTTTATGCTTTCGGCAGAGGTAAGCTGTATATATACCAAAAACGGTCTAAAGAAAGTCCACTCTATAGTCCTCCTCCCGGGGTTTAAGGAGGCAGAGGAATTAAATAAAAAACTCTCAAAAATAGGGAATCTTTCTGCCGACGGAAGGCCGATATTGGGGCTTGACGCAAAAAAACTCCTCCAATTGGCGCTCGATACATCCCCGGACATGATGCTCATACCCGCCCATGCATGGACCCCCCACTTTTCCGTCTTCGGCGCGTTCTCTGGGTTCGACTCCCTTAAAGAGTGTTTCGATGAGCTTACCCCTCATGTCCATGCCATAGAGACGGGACTTTCCTCGGACCCGCCGATGAACCGGAGGCTCCCAGCCCTCGATAAAATCACGCTCGTTTCGTTCAGCGACGCCCACTCTCCGCGGAAGATTGCAAGGGAGGCGACCATCTTCGATACCGGGCCTTCATACCCTGCGATAGTCAATGCGATGAGGACGAAGAAGGGTTTCGGCGGGACGGTCGAGTTTTTCCCGGAAGAAGGCAAATACCACTGGGACGGCCACAGGCTCTGCGGGGTGAGCATGCCGCCGGAGGAGACGGTCAAGCACAATTACAAGTGCCCTGTATGCGGAAAGAGACTTACTATAGGCGTCCTGCACAGAATCGAGGGGTTAGGGATGCCGGCCCCAGCTGGCCCCCCGCATAAGCCCCCTTTTTATTCCCTCATCCCTCTTGAGGAGATACTGTCCGAGGTCTTAGACTCAGGCGTAAACACAAAGACCGTGCAGAAGGAATATTTCCGGCTCATAGAGGCCCTCGGAAACGAGCTTAAGGTCCTCATGGATACGCCGGTTGAGGAGATTTCTGCCCTCTCGGAAAAAGTTGCCGAGGCGATAGCCCGCATGCGCAAAGGGGATGTGGAAATCACCCCCGGTTTTGACGGCGAATACGGAAAGATAAAGATATTCGGTAGGCCGAAGAGGCCGAAGGACGGTATCGCAGGCGGCCGTGGCGCCAATATCGCAGGCGCCCGTGGCGCCCAGAGGATGCTTTTTTAGGGATGCGCAAGCCCGGAAAGCATTGGGATAACGGCCTTGTATTCTTCGTGTGTGACGGAGGAGTGCCAATGGCCGGTGAGCTTGGCAACTGCTATGACCCCAAAGAAAAACGCAGTGAGCAAAGATATATAAAGAAGGGGTTTAACCGGTTGTAGTCCCTTGCGGAGTGGCCGTGCCACCCCCATATCGAGCGCGCTCTTCGAGGGGCATACGCTCACGCATGTAAGACACCCCGTGCATTCGGGGGTTCTCACCCTCTGTTTCCGCTCTACGGGAATGGATGAAGGGCAGTTTTTTGTGCACCTTCCGCAGTGGGTGCACGCCTCTTCGTTTCTCGTTATCTTAAAGGGGCTAAGAAGGCTCAAAAGCCCAAGGAGCGCGCCATATGGGCATAAATACCTGCACCAGAAGTTCTTAAAAAACAGTGAGAAGATAAAAAGCACGGCCAGAACAACCGCGGTCAAGGCCGACATCCCGGTGAAAAAACGGAGCATCTTTATGTCGGCTACTTTCCAGTAAGGCTCCCCGAAGAAGGCGGTTATGGCCGGGGAAGACATCCTGCCGACCACATAGAGGAAAAATCCGAGGAGGAGATACTTTAAAGACCTAAGCGGGTAATCCACATATGAGGGGAGCTTGTAGTTTTTGCCTAAGAGCCTCCTGCCCGTTTTGAAGACCGCATCGGAGAGTGTCCCGACCGGGCAGAGCCACCCGCAGAAGCTTTTCTTAAACAGGGCGGAAACCCCGACTGCAGAGACGAATATCACGATTGCGGCCGGATGCACGGGGTCGAATATCCCTTCGGTCATCCAGAGCTTAAGCCCCATCAAACCGCCGATAGGAAGGAAGCCGTCAACCATAGGCGGCCTTTCGAGAAATTCGCCGCCCGTCCTGAAATTCTCAAGGAACAAATAGAGCTTAAAGCCCGCATAAACGGTCAAGAGTAAAATCCCCCACTGAAGGGCATATCTAAGCGGCCTTATATACGAGCGGTCGGACCTCTCCATATGGTCAATTATAAGAGGGCACGGCATTTCAAATATATGATTTAAATCATCTCGGCCCGCCTCCCTTGAAAACTATCAAGAAGCGACATCATTTTTTTACTTGGGGCAGGTGCTTCAGTGGACTCCCTGCCATTATCTCTATTTCAGAGTATAATCTGCTTATGGAGAAGGCAAGCCGGCAGGCGCTTGAGGATTACTTCCGGGGGAGGTTCGGGGAGTGCAGGGTGATTGAGTTTTCACCCCTCGGAAGGGGCGTTCACGGCGCGGGTTTTTTGGTATCGCTTGAGACCCCGGATGGCCGTAAGTCCTATGTCCTAAAGAGCATCGCAGGCGAGGGGCTCGGCCATGATTATCCCTCGGACAGGGCCGGGATGCTCCTTCTTGCCCTCGATAACTACGGCAAGCTTCCGAATCACATAAAGGCCCTCGATGTCCTTTCCCTTCAGGGGGATGGTTCTCTTCGCTCAATCGGCGGAGGCAGGGAATATTATCTCCTCATGGAGCGGGCCCGGGGGACTTCATATTTTGTAGACCTTGAGGGCTTTTCAAAAAAGGCCGCGCTCGATGAGCCCGATAAGAAGAAAATCTCCCTCATGGCCGAATACCTTAAGGAGATCCATTCGAGGAAAAAGGACTCCAAAACCCTTTATCTCGGGAAACTCAGGGACATAATAGGCCATGGGGAGTGCCTCATGGGGGTCTTCGACACATACCCGGAGGGGGTGTTGAGCTATGAGGAGATGGCGGAGATAGAGAAGAGTTGCATAGACTGGCGGGCAAGGCTCAAGCCCAAGTACAAAAGGCTATGTGAGATACACGGGGACTTCCATCCGGGCAACATCTGGTTCAGGGGGGCTACGAGCCCCGGCGATATTGGGGCTCGGCCCCCTGTGCAACAGGGGCTTGCCGCCCCCTTCATTTTACTTGATAGGAGCCGCGGGGAGTGGGGCGAGCCTGCGGACGACCTCACGTCCCTTGCGATAAACTACATATTCTTTTCCATAAAGCATTTCAATAAACTCAGGGGCGCATACCTCGAAGGGTTTAAGCTCTTCTTTGAAAGGTATCTGAAGCTCACGGGGGATGAGGAGGCGCTTGAGGTCTCCGCCCCGTTTTTTGCCTTCCGGGGCGCGGTCGTTGCAAACCCTGTTTTTTACCCGGAGCTTACAAACGGCCAGAGGCGGCTCATATTGGGGTTTGTGAGGGCAGTGCTTGCGGACCGGAGGTTTTCGCCCGGACAGGTCGAGGACTACATTACGGCCAAAGGGACCGTTAAGGCCGGCTCCGGTGTATAATATCGTAAAACCATGAAGCTCCTCATGCACATGTGCTGTGCCAACTGTAGTCTCTACCCCGTAAAACACCTGAGCGAGAAAGGCATGGAGTTAAGGGGGTTATGGTTCAACCCCAACATCCATCCGGAGGAGGAGTACGGGAGACGGCTTTCCGCCCTCAGGCAACTTCAAAGCGCATGGGGCCTCGATATAGAGTACATAGACCGCTACGGCCTCAAAGACTTCCTCTGCGCCCTCGGGGGCCGGAGGGAAGACCGATGTGCCGTCTGCTACGGCATGAGGCTTGAGACGACTGCGGCCACGGCAAAGAAGATGGGGCTTGACGGCTTTACGACAACGCTCCTCGTAAGCCCCTACCAGAAGCAGGAACTAATCGTAAGGGCCGGGGAAGAGGCAGGAAGGAAGCACGCCGTCCGGTTTTATTTCGAGGACATGAGGCCGGGCTTCAGGGAAGGCCAAAAGGTCTCGAAGGAACTCGGCCTTTACAGGCAGAAATACTGCGGATGCATATACTCCGAGGCGGAACGGAATAAGTCCCGCCTCCCGGTCTAATGACGCCCGCTTCGCGAAATGGTAAAATAGTGAATGGTCGCCGTAAGAAACCCTTATGTCATAACGCGCAACAAGGTAATCGCGGATTACGCCCGGGTGTATTGCGACACGCCCGAGGCTCTTCTGAAAAGCCCTCTTTTCCTTGATATCACCGACAGGTTTATCGAGAGGCTCGCATCGCGGGGGAGCTCCATATTCGCCGAGGCGCCGATGAGATACGCGGCGACCAACAGCGGACTTTACGGGGCGCAGTTC
>CAZPPU010000012.1:0-18533 GCA_964588515.1 uncultured Nitrospirota bacterium | reverse complement strand
TGTGGACGAAGAGAAACGAGCTGAAAAACAGAAAGATGAGCATATGGAGCGTGTCCACTATCTTGATCCCTCCGGCCATCGCAACCGGCCCGGAAAACAGCTTCACATCCCACATGAGGAGCCCGGTAAGGAGCTGTAGCGGCAGGAGCATCCCCATGATGTTGAGGTAGGCCATCTGCTGAAGCGGGTTGAATTTTGCCCCCGGGGACGGGTGATGGGGGTTTTCCTCACCCACGAATATCCCGTAGGCGTAATACCGCGCCTGCCGGATACTGCCCCCTATGAACTTCTTCGGGTTAAGCTCGGGCACATAGGTCCTGAGCTTGCCCGAAAGGACATAGTAAAGGAGCCAGATGAAGAAGTTCCCGATCAGGATGAACCCGAATATGTTGTGGATGTCCACCGAGCTCTTAAAGGACACGACATTCAGGGCCTCGCGGAAGCGTATCTGAAGCCCCGTCAGTATGAGCGCAAGAAAGCTCACGGCGTTCACCCAGTGCCAGACCCTCACGGGCAGGGGATGAAGGTATATCTTTTTCATCTTCCACCTCCGTGTTTTTTCCCGGCCCTTATGCGCCTCGTGAGCGCCCTCATCGTCAGATGGGCGATGGGGAACGAGGCCCCGGCCACGACCATGAGGATGCCGAGGTAATCGAGGAGCTTTACTCTCGTAGAGCCGAGGGCGTAGAACTCCCTGAGGGGCAGGAGCGAAAAGATTGAGCTTAGGGCCTTGGGGCTGACCGAAAGGAAGGTCTCCTTGCCGTTTTGCCCTATGAGGGCCAGAGAGACCGCGCCGAAGAACTCCGAGCGGGCGTTATGGCACCTGTCGCACTCCCTGAGGGCGCTTCCCTTGGGCGCAAGCCGGTGCGCATCCTTTGCATCGCCTATGCCGAGCGAGCCTTCGAAGCCGAGCCCCTTTTCGCTCAGCCGGGCATATAACTCATAGAGTTCCTTGCCTTCCATATCAGTCTGCTTTCCGGCCTGTTTTTCGCCTATGAGCTCTCTGACTTTTTCTTCCTCAACGGCTTTGCCCGAGCCGCTTTCCTTGACATGCAGGTAGACTATGCGCTTTGCGTCCGGCACATGACATGCCGGGCAGGCCACTTTATCGAGGTGTATGCCTGCATTCGGAAGCCATCCGTCGTGCTTTCCGACTGCGTCCTCATGGCACCCTAAACATGCCTCCTTCGAGAGCTTGGAGACAAGGCCGGGCTTGACCTCATGTGCAAAGTGGCACGAACTGCATATGGGCGCGGCCTCCTTGCCCCCTGTCTTTGCCTTTCCGTGGACGCTCTCCGAGTAAGACTCAAAGATTGCCCCGTGGCACTTCCTGCAGGGCGTGCCCTGCATGGTTTCGGCAAGCGCGGCCCTGCCTACGGAGTGCGCGCCGTGGCAGTCCGTTCATACAGGGGCCTTGAGGTTCCCCCCGGAGAGCATGCTGAAGTGGATACTGCCCCTGTACTGGTTGTATTTTTCCTCGTGACAGCCCTTGCATGCGCCGGATACGGCGATAGAGAGCTGTCGCTTACTGCCGAAGCCCTCATGCGGGTGGGCCTGCAGGGAGAAGTCCCTGTGGCAGTCGTTACAGTCGTAACCGCTATGGACCGACCCCCTCAGGGTCTTTTCGTCCACAGTCAGGGAAAGGGTTTCCCCTTTCATCGAGATGCTGAGTTCTTGGCCGTGACAGGTGAGACAGTACTGAGAGGTGCTTGCTTTTGCTTTCAATCCGGAGACCTTGCGGATGGAGTGGGAACCGTGGCAGTCCGAGCACGGCGGGGCGTGTGCGCGGGTCAGGGCGCGTGCATGAATAGGCTTTCCCATGAGCTGGTCGTCCGCATGGCAGCCCTTGCAGGCAGAGGCTATCTCGAGCTTGAACGCCTTCACCGTCGCATAGACCGATGAGGGGTGGGTGTCCAGTGAGACCTTGCCGTGGCAGTCCGTGCATCCTAAGAAGCTGTGGACGCTGTCCTTGAAGTGCCTTTCGTCAAGGCTCACGGAAAGCGTCTCGCCGCTTTTGAAGGTCTTGACCATGCCCGGGGCCCCATGACAGCCCATGCACATGCCGGCCTCATCGCCCGCAGAAACCGTCCTCGTAAGAAGGACGAGCGCGGCTACGACCGACACAAGCGGGATGAGGCACACGAACAGGAGACCCGCAAGAGGCCCGAGGATGAAGACGCCGGAGGGGGGGAGTCTCAGATACCTGAGTTCCCTTCCGCCCGGAAGGACGCCCTCGGCCTTGACCTCGACGCTCTCGCCGCTTCTGAGGTTCCAGTAGGTCCCGTTCCTAACGGTCTGTCCGCCTTTGAACCTGAACATATTTCTACCTCCGTGCTTTTGGGAGTTTCACTACATTAAAATACATTAAAAAACCCGGAGGGGAAAAAGCAAATGACGGGCGCCCTCGGGGTATGCGTCAGATTTGTGGGTTTAGCTGTTTCCTTTTGCTCCCCCTTTGGCAAAGGGGGATGGAGGGGGATTTTCAGCCTGCCCCACTTTTATGTCGCAGACCCGCGCCCTCGGCGCGGCCATTTATGCGGAAAACCCGGGGAACTCGGTGTTATAATCAAGAAAGGCGGATATGGAACCCAAGACCATCGATTTAAGGGGCCTCAGGTGCCCGGAGCCGCAGAAGCTGACGGAGCAGGAGCTTTCCGCAATAAAAGAAGGCGTCCTCATCGTCCTTCTCGATAGCCCCTCGAACTATAATGTCGAGCGCTTGGCAAAAAAGTCGGGTCTTAAGGTCGAAAGCTCAAAAAAGGACAATTACTGGGAGCTCAAGATTACCAAGACCCCTTACAGCAAGCCTGAGGCGGGCGCTTTTAAAAGGCTCATGAGGGCCTTAAAAAGGCAAAAGACCGAGGAAAAGGACATCCTCCTCATAGTCGCCTCGGATACTATGGGCAAAGAAGAAGACATAGGCAGGGTCTTGATGAAGGGGTTCTTTGAGACGATGAAGGTTACGAGGGAGATTCCTCATACGATATTTTTCCTTAATGCCGGGGTGAAACTCACAACAGGCGAAAACGAACTCATCGGCATCCTCAAGGACATAGAGGCGATGGGCGTTGAGGTCTATTCCTGCGGGACATGCCTTAAGCACTACGGGCTTGAGGCCGCACTCAAGGTCGGCTTCAGGGGCACGACAAACCACATCGTAGAGGGCATGAAAGACTTTAAAAAAGTCGTATGGGTCGGGTAGTATGTAATTATGAAGTGTTCCTTTCTTAGGGGCGGGGCCCTGACATCGGCCTTCTTGGGCGCATTCCTCTGACAGGTAAACATCGTGCTGGCCAGTTTGGGCCTGGCAAGCGTTACATTCGGGGCGTGGGTAGATAAATACAGGTTCTTCTTCGTCGGCCTCACGATGAGCCTGCTTGGCCTTGCCTTCTGGCGCACATACTCCGGCAGGGGACTCGCCCGCCCCTTCGCAAAAAGGGTCCCCGGGGGTACGACGGCCGTCAGCTTCGGACACAGGGCCTATTCGGTCTGGCAGGCCGTCGGGGGGCGATAACGCGTGTGCCTCTTTTTTTTTCTTGACTTTATCCCGGGTTCCCTGTATACCTAAGATTGTAGATTTAGGAGGCGGGAAATGTCCGAGCGGGGCATCCAGAGGTTTTTGCTCGTTGCCTTCGGTCTTTCGGGGGGGGCGGCCCTCCTTTACGAGGTGGTCTGGACGAGGGCGCTTTCCCTGATATTCGGCTCCACGGTCTATGCCCTTTCCACGATGTTAGCCACATTCATGGCCGGCCTTGCGCTCGGGGGCTACATCGGCGGGAGGCTTGCCGACAGGGACAAAAACCTCATCTTTTATTTCGGCCTCTTTGAAGTCGGCATAGGCGTCTTCGGCCTCATGGCCGTCCCCGCCATATACAGCCTGCCGCCTTTTTACTTCAAGATGCACAAGGCCCTCCATCTTATGCCGGAGGCGTACTTCGCATCCCAGTTTGCGATGTCGGCCTCGATAATGCTCGTCCCCGCAACCCTGATGGGAAGCACCTTCCCTCTGGTCGCAAGGAGGCTGACGAGGCATATCGGGGAGATGGGCAGTAGGGTGGGACGGGCTTATTCCATCAATACGATGGGCGCCATATTCGGCTCTCTTTCCGCAGGTTTCCTGCTGGTCCCGGCCCTCGGTCTTAAGTGGTCCTCTTACGCCGCAGGCTGTGTGAATATCGTGGCCGGCTGTGCGCTGATACTTATGTCCAAGGCCCCCATGTGCGGGAAGGTCGCGGCCGCCGCCGTGCTCCTGCCGTTTGCGGCTTACGGCCCCGTCCTAAAGGCGGAAAACGACTACCCGAGCGCAAACTTTTATTTAGCACACCGTTACGAAAGCATCGAGGCGATGAAAGAGTTCGAAGGCTTAAGGGTAAAGCTCATCGAGAAGGACTATCGTGAGGGCAACTTGAGGGCATACGCCCAAGGCGACTTCCTGATGCTCCAACAGGGCGGCAAACCGGAGGGGGCAAGCCCCGGAGACCTCATCCATATGATGAGGCTTGCCGCACTGCCATGGGCGGCCTGCGAAAACCCCGGGAAAGTCCTCGTCATCGGCCTTGGAAGCGGCATGACTGCAACAACAGCGGCCCTCCTTGCGAACAATGTCTGTGTAGTCGAGATAAACCCCGGCGTAGTGGAGATAATCGGTGAATACGGAATGCCCGGACTCATGGACGCCATCAGGGTCTTTAAAGACGACGCAAGGAAGCACCTGCTCGTTTCGGAAACCGCTTACGACATCATTACATCGGAGCCTTCCCTGCCCACGGAAGCCGCCTCGGCAAATCTCTACACAAAGGAATTCTACGAGCTTGCCGCATCGAGGCTCGGGGCGGACGGGGTCTTCTGTCAGGGGGTTCAGGGATGGGCCCTCACAAAGGACGACCTCATGGTCTGCTTAAAGACCTTCGCCTCGGTCTTCGACCATGTCTATGCATGGAAGGTCCCGGGAAGGGAGGTCTTCACGCTCCTCGGCTCCAAAAGGCCATTCCGGTTTACGCCCGAAGAGATAGTGCAGAGGGTGAGGGGATGCGGCCTCATACCGGAGAGTCAGTGCAAGGCCCAACCCCTGATTGTCATAGCCACGCCGGAGAGGGCCAGAGAGATAGTCGCCACCGAGGGCATACCCCTCCATACCGACGACAGGCCCTACCTTGAGTTTGCGATGACGAAAAACCTCCTCTTAGGCGAATATTTCAGGAAGATGCGGTAACATTGAGGGCGTTACCCGAAGATGCGCCGGTTCGGGCAACGCCCCCTAACAGCTTCCTATTTTTGCCTATGCCGTGTTAGAATAGTTAAATTTTCCCGGAAAGGCAAAAAGCCATGTTCAACACAAAGGTCGTCGAGCCCAAAAGGGTAGACCTGAAGAGCAAGTTTCAGTTCAAGTGTTACCCCGGAATAAGCTGTTTTACGAGGTGCTGTTCCAACATAGACATAATGCTCACCCCTTACGATGTCCTCAGGATGAAGCGGAGGCTCGGCATCTCCTCGGAGGAGTTCCTCGACAGATATACCGTGATGCGCATAGACGAGAAGTCCTCCCACCCCTATGCATACCTGAGGATGAGAAACGACCCCGATAGAAAATGCCCGTTCGTCGTCGTGCCGGACGGATGCGCCATCTACACGGACAGGCCGGTAAGCTGTCGGTATTATCCCGTGGGGCAGGCGACCCTCAAGAAGAGCGAAAGCGGGGGCGTGATACACGAGGAGTTTTATTTCTTCGTCAGGGAGGCGCACTGCGCAGGCTACAAGGAAAAGACCGAATGGACTATAGAGTCGTGGAAAAAAGACCAGGAGGCCGCCCACTACGACGACATGAACCGCGGGTGGAAGGAACTCCTCATGAGGAGGGACATCCCCGGACGGCCCGGGCTCGACCCCAAGAAGCAGACGCAGTTTTTCATGGCAAGCTACGACCTCGACAGGTTCAGGAGGTTCGTCTTCGAAAGCAGGTTCATCGATGTCTTTGAGCTCGACCGGGACGAGGTGGAAAAGATGAAGGCCGACGATGTTGCGCTCATGAAGTTCGCCTTCAAATACCTCAAGTATATCCTGATGATGGAAGAGACCCTGAAGGTCAAAAAAGAACTCCTCGGAGGGCCTAAAGGCCCGGCATCGCAGGTTTAAGGGGTCTTTAGACCTAATCCGGCCTTCAGCCAGCCTTCGAGTGCCTCGTCTATCGGGTACATTCCGGCCAGATCTTTTACGCCTTCTTTTCCGACTGCACTCAGGAGCAGGTCTCCGGGCACATCCGCTACCTGTCCCACGGTCTTGCTCCTCATGTGATAGGTCTTCATTATCATGAGGGCCGGAGGCGTTTCCTCATCGAAGCGCTCTATATAGAACATGAAGCCCTTTGTCTCTTCGACGAGATGACAGTCCCCGGGGCCTCTTACGAACCTCGGCTTGAAGAGGAACTCGGGCGTGACATCCCACCTCAGGTTTTCGATGAAGACTTTATTGGCCTTAAGCCTCGAAAGCTTAACGACCATTATGGCCCGTCATATTCATGGTGGTTTTGAACTTTTCTATAGCGGCTTTTTTGACATCTTCGAGCATCTCTTTTTCGGCCTTATCGAGCCTTTCAACCGGGAGCTTGAGCCTTCCGGCAACCTCTTTGAGGGGCTTTTTGCCGGCAAAGTGAAGCTCGGCCACGAGCACCTTAAGGGCGTCGTCCAAAACCGCGGCCCTGAGCTCCGCATCCTCTATACCGAGGAGCGCTCCGGCCTCGTCGAAGGAAAGCCCCTGCTTGAGAACGCCGTCCCTGACCTTGCCGACCGATTCCTCGTAGAGCCTTTCTTCGGGCGTTTCAAGCCCTTCATACCATTTCTGCATGAGTTTTTATTTTAACCTATGCCGTGCCCTCTTGACAAGCGCCCTTCTTGTGATAGCCTTTATTCGGAGGAAGGAGGACCATACTCGTAACATAGGCGTGATTCACATAAAAGATGTAAAGGAGCTTGCAAAACGGTTCACCCCGGAACAGATAGAGGGGTGCATAACCGAGGAGCTTCAGACGGGAAGGAATGTCTGCCTCACGGGCTCGGATGCGGAGACGGTAATCAACGAGCTTTCGAAGGCCGAGTTCATAAGGAGCCTGATTGAGCAGGGTATGAGCCTCCCCGATGCCCTGCGGGAGCTTGCGCGGAGGATGAGGCGGCTGAGAGCGGGACTCGAAGAGTAGGGGGCTCTTTTTAATAGATAGACCTCAGTCTTCCGGTCTTTCTGTCGAAGACTATGCGGTCTACGAGCCGCCCTTCCTTGAGGATGTCCACTATGAGGAACCTCCCCTTTCCTTTTATCTCGCCTACCGAAAACCCTTTTTCCTCGAAATATGCGTTAAGCGCGGAGACCGCCTCTTTGTTCCTGAGTTCCTTTTTGCATATGCCGTAGGTACTGCACTTCGGACAGAAGTCCCCGTAAGGCGTAATACCCTTGCCGATTTCCCCTGCATGGGCGACCACGGAAAGCCCGAGGACAAGTGCGATTGCAAGAAGCGCCCTTTTCATTGTCTTAAACTACCATAAAAACCGTGAATAAATTATGAAGAGGCTACGAGCCCCTGCGATATTGGCGCCACGTAATTACGGGGGTGTGGGGGAGGCACGGCCTCCTGCGATATTGGCCTGCAGGCCCCCACAAGCATTCTTTTTTATAGCGTGTCTTTGAATTCCTCCGGCGGCTCGGGCGGCGCAAAGGGGTCAGGCCCGGAAGATTCCGGAAACTCCGATGACTCCGAAGGCGGCACATCGGGCGGCCCCCCCTTTGTTGCGGCAAACGCAAGCACGCCCAAAAATACGAAGTTGACTACAGGCACGAGCATCAAAAGCCCAAGCCACCTGTTCCTGCCCGTGTTCTCGGTTATACACATCCAAAGGTAAACTATCACTACTATGTTTACGAGCGGCACGAGCATCAGTAGCCCCCACCACCAGCGCTTCCCGGCCGCACCGAGCAAGGGCCAGAAGGTATTGACGATGGGAATCCATGCAAGCCACGAGGCGGGCACATCGAGCTTCTTTCCGATGAGGAAAAGACAAAGGGCAAAGTATATGTAAAAGGCAAGCCCTATGACAAGGAAAAGCATCCCTGCCGCGGCCACCAGCCCGAAAAAGGCCGCAGTCGGAAGCTCCGGAGGCATCCCGGGCATGGGAGGCTGAGGAGCCGGAAGTTCAACCGCAGGCGGCTGAGGCGCCACTTGAGGCGCAGGGGCGGGTTTAGCCGCAACAGTCGGCGCAGGGGCCTTTTTTACAGCCGGGGCCGGTGCGGGCTTTTCAGCCGGCGGAGCGGCAGGCGGCTTCTTCTTGGGAGTTGGCGGCTTTATCGCCTCCGGCGGAAGTTGTCCGGCGGCCATGATTGCATTTACGAAGTCCCCGGGTGCAAGCTCCGGGGCTATGAGGTAGGCGCTTTCAAAATATCCGCGGGCCTCCTCGTGCCTGTTTAAGTTATGGAGGGCGTAGCCCATCAGGTAGTATGCGGCGGGCTCGGGTTTTTCCTTTATGTGCTCTTCAAGGAGCTTTACGGCCTGCTCGTAGCGCCCTGCCTTATAGTATTTAAGCGCAAGGTCGTATTTCGTGTCGTATTTCGTATCATATTTTGTATCTTCCGCAAGGAGCATGCCGGACACAAGCACGGCAATGCATAGCGCCATCACAAAGACAGCATTCTTCATACCGCCCTCCTTTGCTCACATAAAATACCCGAAATTACGGCAGATTGCAAGCGAATTTTGCGGGCGCCGCGGATTTTCTCCGGCCTATTGCTTTTCCCCGGCCCCCTCTATATACTAAAGCGGCCCTTAAGTTTAAGTTTAACCGGAGGGATTCATGGAACAGGCATTGAGGCTTCCTGCTCTCGGGCCCGTGATGCCGGAGATGCTGATGGTCTCGGGCGCACTCCTTATCCTTATGCTTGACCTCCTTATAAAGAGGAAAGAGACCCTTGCCTTTCTCAGTCTTATCCTCACGGCGGTCGTCCTATGGAGCGTGCCCGGCTCCTCCGGCTCCACATTCGGGGGGATGTTTCAGGCGGACGGCTACAGCGCATTTTTCAAGCTGATATTCCTCGTAAGCCTCTTTCTTTCGATCCTCATATCCGTAAGATACATCAGGGTCGAGGGGGTGAACTTCGGGGAGTACTACAGCCTCATGCTCTTTTCCACGCTCGGGATGATGCTCATGGCCGGGGCGGAGGACCTTATCGTGCTTTACCTCGGGCTTGAGCTTATGGCGCTTTCCACATATGTGCTTGCCGGGTTTTTGAGGCACGACATCAAGTCCAACGAGGCCGCGCTTAAGTATTTTCTCCTCGGCGCATTCGCCTCCGGGTTCCTGCTCTTCGGAATATCCCTCACATACGGCGCTACCGGCACGACTAATATAAGGGACATTGCGGGCTATATCGCAAAGGCGGGGCTTTCGGGAGAGCCGGTACTGCTCCTTGCGGTGATATTCATAGCCGTGGCCTTCAGCTTCAAGATAGCCGCAGTGCCCTTCCACATGTGGGCGCCGGATGTCTATGAGGGCGCGCCCACATCCATAACCGCATTCATGTCCGTGGGGCCGAAGGCCGCAGGCTTTGCCGTCATAGGCAAGGTCTTCCTCGTCGCCTTCGCATCCCTCAAGGTCGACTGGACCGGAATCCTCATACCCGTCTCCATCGCAACGATGGCCGTAGGCAATATATTAGCCCTCGTCCAGATGAATATAAAAAGAATGCTCGCCTACTCCTCCATCGCCCATGCCGGATACATCCTCGTGGGGATAATCGCAGGCGGGACCGAGGGCATGGCAAGCGTGATGAACTACCTCTTGATATACGCATTCATGAACATCGGGGCGTTTGCAGTCGTCATCCTCCTCAGGACCGAGGGCTTTAAAGGGGACAGGATTCCGGACTTCGAGGGGCTTTCAAAGACCCATCCGCTTCTTTCCGCCCTGATGCTCATATTCATGTTTTCGCTTACCGGCATCCCGCCCACGGCCGGCTTCGTGGGGAAGTTCTATATCTTCGCCTCGGCCGTAAACGCCGGGTACACATGGCTTGTAGTAGTGGCGGTCATAATGAGCGCGATATCGGCTTATTTCTACCTGAGGGTCGTCATGTACATGTACATGAGGGAGCCCAAGACCGCGGTCTCGCTTGAGACCTCGCCGGCCATAAGCCTCGCGCTTGCGCTTTCCACAGCGGCCGTGCTCCTAATAGGCGTGCTCCCCGGGAGGGTGCTTGAGCTTGCCGGGGCCGCAGTCACGGCAGGAGGGCGGTAAGGGTCGCGGTCTTCCGCTCCATCTCCTTTGCGATATCTTCCTGCTGGGCCTTGAGCCTGTAGAGCTCGTCGGCGAGGTCGAAGGCCGTAAGGATGAGGGCCTTCATGGCCGTGATGTTGGTGGAGCCCTTGCAGGTATCCTCGACCTTGCGCTCGATGGACTTTGCAAGCTCCCTCAAGTGGGCCTCGGACGCATCGCCCTTGACCGTATATTTCTGGCCCAATATGTAAACCTCCGCGCTCGGCATCTTATCCCGGATACACGGTCTCTATCTCGCCGAGGAGGTCTTCTATCTGGCCCTTAATCGAGGACTTTTCCGTGCCGAGGGCCTGTATCTCAATGTCCTTCTTTTCGAGGATATCCTCGAGGCGCTTTATCTTGCGTTCAAGCTCGGCCTTTTCTTCCTTCAGGGTCTTTACCTTTTCGATTGCGGCCGATATCTTCTCATTAAGTTCTTTTAGTTTTTCCAATGCGGTCGCCTCCTTTTCACGGCCCTCAAAGAGGGGCGCTGACCCCGATATGCCGGGGGTTGCTGACCCCAATATGCGGGGGGTCGCTGACCCCTTGCGCGGGGGCTCGTGGCCCCATTTCGTGGCAGGCCGTGCCTGTTTCATCGCATAATGATATCATAAGAGTCCGGGAGATTAAAGGGGTCGTGGAGCCGCTTATACCTGAAGTATGTCGTAAGCGTGCGCTTAAGATACGATGCGGTCTCCGGATACGGTATGTCCTCGATGAACTCATCCGGAGAGTTATACCCGCCCTCCCTGAGCCATTCCCTGACCTTTTGCTCCCCGGCATTGTAAGAGGCTATGGCAGGCGGCAGGGAGCCGAACTCCTCGATAAGGCGCTTGAGGTAATACGAGCCTAACTTCACATTAGTCCCGGCATTGCGGAGGTCGGGGTCGAGCTTGAGAGTGCGGGATAGGCGCTCCGCGGTATCGGGCATGACCTGCATGAGCCCTAATGCGCCTGCGGTTGAGCATGCGGAGGGGTCGAACCTGCTTTCTTCCCTTATAACGGAAAGTATAAGAAACGGGTCTACCCTGTACTGCCCGGCCGCGGTCGTCACCTCATCGCCGTAGGCGAGGGGGTAGAGGATGTCCTCCGGACGCCCGGCATCGGGAAGGTACGATATGAGCTGAATCGCCCTTGAGTATTCGCCCAAGTCCCTGAGCCTGTATGCGATTGCCGAGACGGCATCTCCGGATGCAATCCCTTTTGAAAGGTGCATGAGATCCGAGACCGCATCGCCTTTGAGGCCCGCATCCACGAGGATATCGGCCCTTTCCAACGGGCAGTGCCCGTCCCCCTTGCCGCAGGGTTCGCCGTTACCCGAATGCCCCGCGGGGGGGGGTATCGGCCTTCCGGCGACGGGCTGACGCCCGCTTCTTATCGAGGCCAACATGCCGTAAAAATCGTTTCCGTCCCCGAGCCCGGCATAGAGATGTCCCGCCGGCTCGCCGGTCTTTTCCACGGCCCGCGCCTTCCAATAGATGTATTTGGCGGCTCCGTAACGCTCGTAAAGCCCGGAGAACTCCTTGACGGCATTCAGGTAGTCGCCGCTCAGGTAATATGTCCAGCCGGTATGCCAGAGCGCACTTTCCGCATCGGAAGGATATTTTGCCTTCACATCCTCAAACTGCTTAAGGGCCTCATCTATTTTGCCTTCCCTTCTTTTTCCGACCGCAGAGTCGACGAGCAACCTGCCTGCCCTTTCGTCCCCTGAGGAGATAAGCCTCTTTAGGGTTTCCCCGAAACGCTCCTTATCACCGGCCCTTGAAAAAGAGACCGCGGCATTATAAATGTCGGAGACGCCCAAGTACGCCTCTCCCGCCTCGCCGTATCTCTTCTGCCTGAAGTAAAGAAGTGCAAAGGCCTCGGTTAGTCCTTTCGATGCCGGGTCTATTGCCCGGGCCCGGTTTAAGGCCGACTCCGCCTCGCCGTACCTTGCCGCCCGGATGAGATTTTCCGCCCTCTTTACGAGGTCCGGGGCGGTGAGGTCTGCGGGTTCAAGCTCGACCGCCGTCTCCTTGTCGAAAGAGCCTTCCATGTAAAGCGCCTTGAATACGGCCTTTGCCTTTTGAGTGTCGCGGGATTTAAGCAGTTTCCCGTAGAGAAGCCGCATCCCGGCCTCGCCGGGATAGTCCTTGGTGAAGTCCTCAAGAGAGGGCAGTGCCCCTTCTTCGTCGGTAAGTGCGGTCTGCCTTATAATCATTGCCCTGACGGTCTTTCTAAGGGGAGTATCCGGGTATTTCTTTAGGAGCAGGCGGAGGGCGGTTTGGGATTCGTCGGTTTTGCCTGCCTCTATGTAAGCCTTCGCCGTATAAAGCAGGACATAGTCTCCTACGAGGGTCTCCTCTTTTGAGGCCTCAAGCGCAGAGACCGCCTCTTCGTATCTGCCTTCTTTGTAGAGCCTTACCCCTTCTTTGAAGCTCCCTGCACAGGAAATCGAGGGCAGGACAAAAAGCAGGGCCGTAAACCAGGCAATAATCCTAACGCTCATATCTCACCCAACGGAAGGCCCATGGATTCCGCAAGTCCCTTGTGGAGGACCATGCCCTTGTAAGTATTGAGGGCGGACCTCAGGGCGATGTCTTCCCTTATAGCTTTCTCTATACCCATCGAGGCGAGTTTTCTTATGTAGGGCAGTGACACTGCCGTAAGTGCGATGGTGGATGTCCGGGGATAAGCCCCGGGCATGTTCGTGACGGCATAGTGTATTACGCCGTGGACTTCATAGACCGGGTCGTCGTGCGTTGTGGGCCTCGATGTCCCGATAGAGCCCCCCTGGTCTATGGAGACATCCACGATTACGGAGCCTTTTTTCATCGTCTTTACCATTTCTTCCGTAACGCACACGGGCGCTTTTGCGCCCGGGAGGAGCACCGCGCCTATGACTATATCGGCGTCCTTAAGACATGCCCTGATATTTTGCTCCGTTGCGGTGAGAGTCCTTATACGGCCCATGAAAAGCTCATCGAGCGCGCGAAGCCTCTCGACCCCCCTGTTTAAGACGGTGACATTCATTCCGAGGCCGACTGCCACCCTTGCCGCATTCGTCCCTACGACCCCTGCCCCGATTATGAGAATATTTGCAGGCGGCGCCCCGGGCACACCCGTTGGAAGAATACCCGAGCCCCCCCCGGTTTTTTTAAGGTAATAAGAGGCCATTATGGGGCCCATCCTGCCTGCTACCTCGCTCATCGGCGTAAGAAGGGGAAGCGCCCCGTCCGCATGGAGGGTTTCGTATCCGAGGGCCGTAATGCCTTTCTTAAGGAGGGCCGCCGTGAGTTCGGGCGCGGACGCAAGGTGAAGGAATGTGAAAAGGGCCTGCCCCTGCTTAAGCATAGCGTATTCCGAGGAGACCGGCTCTTTAACCTTTACTACGAGTTCGGAGTCCCCAAAGACCGCCTCGCTTTCGACAAGCCCGGCCCCTGCTTCGATGTATTCGCTGTCCGGGAATCCGCTTCCTTCGCCTGCCGAACGCCCTACGAGGACCCTGTGGCCGTCCCTTACGAGTTTCCTAACGCCATCGGGCGTAACGGCCACCCTGTATTCGTGGGACTTGACCTCTTTGGGGACGCCGATGACCACAAAAATATAATAACCTACTATAAAGTTAAGATACAAACTTTTTTTTATTGTTTGCCCCTATCCTAATTCACATTGACGAGCTCCGCCCTGCGGGTATAAAATTTATCCATGCTTTTAAAGGTCGGGCATCGCGGGGCGAGGGCGTATGAGACCGAAAACACGCTCGAAGGCTTCAAAAAGGCGCTTGCCATGGGTGCAAATGCCGTTGAGATCGATGTAAGGGCCAGCCGGGACGGAAAGCTCGTTATAATCCACGACGACAACTTAAAAAGGGTCTTCGGAACGGACATGCTCGTAAAGGACGCCTCGCTAAAGGAACTCAAAGACCTTACAGGCGGAAAAATCCCGGAGCTTAAGGAGGCATTAACCCTCGTCGGCGATAAGGCCGAAAAAATTCTTATAGAGCTTAAGGAGACCGAGCTTGAAAAGAAGGTCTTGGATACCGTAAAGAGGCTCAAGCTCAAAGACAGGGTTATCATCGTATCGTTCCTTGAAGAGGCATTGAGGAATATAAGGGGGCTCGATAAATCCGTAGAGACGGGCCTTGTGTATGCAAGACATAAAAACCCCCTTAAGACCGCGCTTGAGCTTCATGCACAATACCTGATTGCCCTCTACAGGTTTATCCACACAAAGGATGTCGAGGCCGCGCACAAGCACGGCCTCAAGGTGGTCGTCTGGAATATCAATACAAAAGAAGAGATACTTCAATACAAAAACAAGGGCGTTGACGGAATAGCAAGCGACAAGCCGGACATCCTCAAGGGGCTATGAGCCCCCGCAGCAGGCACGGCCTGCCACGAAATAGGGGCTATAAACCCACCTTTTTTTCCGTCATTCTCCGGCCCGACCGGAGAATCCAAGTTTTCTTTAAAAAAATGGATTCCCGCCTTCGCGGGGATAGACTGCGGCGGGGACGGAACGGAATCGGTTGGCCTGCTCTGTTATTATATCTTTATGTCCGAAGATGTCATTGTCATAGCCGGGCCCACATGCGTGGGGAAGACGGAGGCCGCCGTCCTCCTTGCAGGGCTCATCGGCGCTGAAATCATAAGCGCGGACTCCATGCAGGTCTACCGGCATATGGACATAGGCACGGAAAAGCCCACGCCCGCCCAGAGGCAGAGGGTCAGACACCATCTGATAGACATAATAGAGCCCTCCGGGGGCTATAGCGCAGGCAGGTTCATAGAGGATGCGGCGCCGGTAATCGAGAAACTTCTAAGTGAGGGGAAGCCACCGCTGGTGGCCGGCGGCACGGGGCTTTACATAAGGGCGATGACGAGGGGGCTTTTCAAGGGGCCTTCCGCAGACCGCCCGTTGAGGGACGAACTACTAAAGAAAGAGTCATTGACTCCCGGCCTCCTTTATGCCCGTCTCAAGGGGCTCGACCCCGAGGCCGCAGGGAAAATCATGCCTTCGGACCTGAGAAGGGTTCTGAGGGCCATCGAGGTCTGCTTGAAGACCCCCCGGAAGTTTTCGGCGACCGCCGGTCTTACCGCACCACTTCCTTACAGGTTTTTGAAAATCGGGCTTTCAAGACAAAGGCCCGAGCTTTACCGCATGATAGAGCAGAGGGTAGATGAGATGTTTCGGGCAGGGCTTGTTGAGGAGGTTAAAAATGTCCTTACAATGAACCCCTCTCAGACCGCAATGCAGGCCATCGGATATAAAGAAATCGCCGGACACTTAAGGGGCGAATACGGCCTCGAGGAGGCGGTAAGGCTCATAAAAAGGAATACAAAGCGATATGCCAAGAGGCAGTTCACATGGTTTAAAAGGGAAGAGGGCATGCACTGGGTGGACCTTACGGGCATCAGGGATACGGAGGAGGCCCTGAAGAAACTCCTCCGTGAAGTCCCGGAACTTTATGATATAATCCCCCATGGCGGACCCTCATTACCACGGCCACAGACTGAGGCTGAGGGAAAGGTTCAAAAAGACCGGGCTTGAGGGGCTTCAGGAGTACGAGGCCCTCGAGCTCCTTCTCACATACGCCCTTCCGAGAAGGGATATAAAGCCGCTTGCGAAAGCGCTCATGGAGAAGTTCGGGGGCTTCCACGGCGTCTTAGATGCATCGCACGAAGAACTCTCCTCCATAGACGGCATTAAGGACAATACCGCCATATTCTTGGCCCTCGTAAAGCAATGTTCCGCTCTCTATCTAAAGGAAAAGACCCTCGGCGGAAAGAGGATAAACTCCACAAGGGCGCTTCTGGATTATTGCAGGCTTGCGATGGAAGGCTTAAAGGACGAGCAGTTCAGGGCGATATTCCTAAGCGCCCAAAACGAAATCATAGCCGACGAAGTCGTATTCGAGGGCACGGTAAACCAGTCCGCCGTCTACCCGAGGAAGGTCATGGAAAGGGCGCTTGCGCACAAGGCCGTCTCTTTAATCTTCGTCCACAACCATCCGGGCGGAAGCCCGAGACCCTCTCAGGAGGACAAACGCCTCACAAACCAGCTTGTGGCCGCATCGAGGAGCCTCAACATCCATGTCCTCGACCACCTCATAATCGCAAAGGGAGGACACTTCAGCTTCTTCGATTCGGGACTCCTCTAAAGGGGGCCTTATTTCTTCTTCGCCGGTTTCTTCTTTGCAGGCTTTTTCTCCGCCTTATGGGGCATACCGCATGCCATGAGCTTACCTCCTTTCTCCGTTCTCAATATAGAGTCTAATACCGGGCGGGCTATTGTCAAGAGGATTTCTTCCCCGCGCATTTTGTGATAGACTTTCGGCAGGAGGACTGTAATGAAGCTCCAGCTTGCCGTGCGGAACCTGAAGTTGAGCGAGGCCCGGAGGGAAGATATCCACAAGAAGGCCGAAGGCCTCGGCAAGTACTTCGACCGCCTGATGCGGTGCCGTGTGGTAGTGGAAGTCCCGCACCGCCACAGCCGTGAGGCCCTCTATAATATCGAAATCGAGATGAGGGTGCCGGGCGCGGAACTCATAGTGAAGCGACAGCCCAACGCCGACCTCGATGCGGCGGTAAGGGATGCATTCGATTCCGCAAGGCGTCAGCTCGAGGACTTTGCAAGGAAATTCCGCGGGGCCGTAAAACATCACGAGGGGGCGACTCAGGGAGAGATAAGCGTCCTTTACCCCGACGGGGGATACGGCTATATCAAAACGCCCGACGGAAGGGAGATATACTTCCACGGCCACAGCGTCGTTAACAAGGACTTCGGGCGCCTAAGGGTGGGCGAGAAGGTCCGCTTCGTCGAGGAGCAGGGAGAAAAAGGGCCTCAGGCAAGCACGGTCACAGTAGAGGACTGAGCAGAAGGCTATCTGCCAGCGGCACTGCCCATTCACTTATACGGGATGAAGACGGTAAAGGCAGAGCCCTTTCCGGCTGCGCTTTCCACCTTTATGAAGCCGCCGTGGTCTTCGACTATCTTCTTGCATATTGCAAGGCCAAGCCCGGTTCCCCGTGTGAGGGCCTTGGTCGTGAAGAAAGGCTCAAAGACCAGCTTCATCTTATCGTCCGGGATGCCCTCGCCGGTGTCCTTTACGACAAGGACGAGATAATCCAAAAGGACGAGATAATCCAAGCCGCCATGCGTCTCCTTAGAGGTCGAAACGGTCAGGGCGCCCCCGCCCGCCATGGAGTCCATTGCATTGGATACGAGGTTGCCGACGACCTCTTTTATCTGGTCCGCATCCACGCTTATGGGGGGGACTTCCGAGTAGAGCCGCCTCAGCTCGATGGATTTCTCCCTCAATACCTCCTCGAAAGGCAGAAGGGCTTCATCCGTCAGCGCGCGCATGTCGCGGGTTTCAAGCTTGAGGCGCGCCTCCCGCAAGGCAGAGACGGTCTTTTCGGGGAGAGCGGACCTCGTAACGAAGAGATGCTCGGATATGGCCGGGCTCCATGCGAGGGCCCTGAGACCGCGTTTTCCGTACTCCTCGAAGACATCGTCTTTGAGCGCGCCTGCATCGAAATCCCCGGAGAGCACGCCCAAGGCGACATTATGGTGGTTTTGAATGAAGGCATACCCCGCGAGGTCCTTCACATCCACCCCGGCCTTGTAGAGCATGTATCTCGGGACAAGGTGGCTCATCGTGGAATTCGGGTCTCCGAAGGCAAACCGCAGGCCCTTGAGGTCGGCCAGCTCCCGGACGGGACTGTTGCGGGGCACGACTATGGCCCCCCTGAAAGTAGGGCTTCCCCTGATTGCCTGCCGGGCGAGGATGGGTTTTTTGCCGTATTTTTCCACCATCTCCACATAGGATACCGGGCCTATGTAGGCCACATCGGCCTTATCTTTCCCCACAAGCTCGATGTGCTCGGCATAGTCCTTTGAA
Source organism: uncultured Nitrospirota bacterium (assembly GCA_964588515.1). Lineage (GTDB taxonomy): Bacteria > Nitrospirota > Thermodesulfovibrionia > Thermodesulfovibrionales > JdFR-86 > CAZPPU01. Next base: position 359 of record CAZPPU010000012.1, on the reverse strand, counting down.
ATGCTTATCCGGATGCTCTTTCCGGTCTTCCTCGAAAGATAATCCGCAAGGGGCGTGAACCTCTCCACAATCTCGGTTGCGGCTATATAGGGGTGTATCTGAAGCGTAAGCGGCTCTTCGGCACGGGCAGGGCCGGCAAAAACAAGGGCCGCCGGAAACAGAAACGCACTTAATGCCCGCGCAAAAATCATATCGAACCCTCGATTAAATTATACAGCTAAAAACGCAAAGACAAAAGATAGACCATAATCCGTAATCAATAACCGTCATTGCAAGTGTCATTGCGAGCGGAGCGAAGCAATCGCAACAGCTTACGCGAGATTGCCACGCACCCTCCGGGTGCTCGCAATGACCCACAG
>CAZPPU010000011.1:14963-19344 GCA_964588515.1 uncultured Nitrospirota bacterium | reverse complement strand
GTCTTACGGTGGGAAGCCTCTCGTATTTTACGGCCCTCAGGGTCATAAGGAGGATGAAGAGTTGAGGGTCCTATTGGTTTATCCCCACAAGAAAGACATATATCACAGGATAGGGTTTATCCTTCCGCCGATGGGTCTTGCATATGTGGCGGCCGCATTGAGGCGGGCCGGACACGATGTCCGCATCTTAGACCTGAATGTAAGCGCCGAAAAGGCGGACTTCGGCGCATACGATGTCGTGGGCATATCCATGGACACGCACAGGTTCAAAAGCGGCCTTGCCGTTGCAAAGGAGGCAAAGGCCGGAGGCGCGGTCGTCATGGCGGGCGGCGCACATGTGACCTTCATGGACGAGGAGGCCCTGAGAAGCGGCCCGGTAGATTATGTGGTCAGGGGGGAAGGCGAACAAACCGCAGTAGACCTTTTAAGCGCATTAAGCGGGGGCGACCCGGCTCAAGTGAAGGGCATAAGCTTCCTCAGGGACGGCAGTCTCGTAAGGACGCCTCAAAGGGGGTTCATCGAGGACTTAGACGACATCCTTCCGGCGAGGGACCTCCTCCATCTCGGCCTTTACACTCAGCTTGAGATGGGCAAAAGGAAAATCACCCCGGTCGTCACGAGCAGGTGATGCCCCTACACATGCAGTTTTTGCGCTTCCTCCGAGGTCAGCGGCAAAAAGTGGAGGCCAAGAAGCCCGGAGAAGGTCGTGGACGAAGTGGAGGAGGTCGTAAGGGACTACGGCTTTAACGGCATAGCCTTCTTGGACGATAACTTCTCGTTGAACCCCAAAAGGGTCTTTGCCATCTGCGACGGCATCATCGGGCGCGTGCTGGACATCTACTGGTGGTGCTGTTCGAGGGCGGACATGCTCCTTCGGAACGAGCCGATGGTAAAGAAGATGTCCGAGGCGGGCTGTAAATATATATTCGTCGGGTTTGAAAGCGGAGACCAGAGGATGCTCGATAAATATAAGAAAGGCACGGAGAGCGGGACGGCAAAAAAAGTCGTTGAGCTTTTGAGGGCCTACGGGATATCCGTCCATGGGAGCTTTATCATAGGCGCAGTCGAGGAGACCGAAGAAATGGTCGTGAACACCATAAAATTCGCAAGGGACATAAACCCGCAGGCCGTCCAGTTTTCGCTCCTTACGCCCTATCCGGGCACGAGGCTCTACGATGAGGTCAAAGACAGGATCGCCACGGACGCCTGGGACCTCTACGACTGCATGCACCCGGTCCTCAGGTGCGAGCACCTGAGCCGGCAGGACCTCGCAAGGCTTCTAAGGAAGGCATACATGTCGGTCTATCTAAGCCCCAAAAAGCTCATGGCGGGCCTCCTGAGCGGTCTTAGGGGCAGGGGGGTAAGGTTGGGCTCTATCGCAAAAATCATCAGAGGTCTCGGATGAGGGTGCTCCTCATCTCCCCCAACAGGGAGCAACTGCCCGACCCGGTCTTCCCCTTGGGGCTTGCCTATGTATCTTCGGCCCTTATAGGGGCCGGCCACGATGTGAGGGCTCTGGACCTTCTTTTTTCGGACGATACGGAGGCGGAAATCGAAGGGACGGTCAAGGACTACGGACCCGAAGTCATCGGCGTCTCGATAAGGAATGTGGACGATGTCTCCTACCCCAAAAGGCATTCATATACGGCCGAGTACAGAAGCGTTGTTTCCTGCCTGAGGGGACTTACGAAGGCCCCGATAGTCCTCGGCGGCTCGGGCTTCACGATAATGCCGGAGGAGTTCATGCGGGAACTCGGCGCGGATTTCGGCATAAGGGGCGAGGGCGAGCGGGCCTTCCCCGAACTCCTTGGAAGACTCGGAGGCAAACCCGGCGTCGTCCATGCCCGCAGGGTAAATGCCCTCGACGAGACGGTCCCCTACAGGGGACTTTTCGATGCGGACGCCTATTACCGCTTGGGCGGAATGCTCAATATCCAGACAAAGAGGGGCTGTCCGTTCGGGTGCATATACTGCACTTACCCGAAGGTGGAAGGCAAACGGGTCAGGCTTAGAAGCCCCGAAAGCGTCGCCGATGAGCTCGAAAAAGTGGTCTCGGAGACCGGAGTCAGGCATTTCTTTTTCGTCGACAGCATATTCAACCACCCCCCTTCGCATGCCTCTGCGGTCTGTAGAGAAATCATAAAAAGGAAAATCGGCATCAGGTGGTCGTGTTACGGCATACCCTCCGACATGACCCCCGAGCTTGCCGGGCTTATGCGGGCGGCGGGCTGTTCGGGCGTGGAATTCGGCGTGGATTCCTTGAACGACGAAGCCCTCGGGGCGCTCGGTAAGAGTTTCGATTACGGAAAGATAAAAAAGGCAGGCGAAATATGCAGGGGCGCGGGGATAAAGTTCTGCCTTTTCCTTTTTGTCGGCGCTCCGGGAGATACCCTCGAAAGGGTGAGGGAGAATTTCGGGAAGCTCGATGAGCTTTCGCCCGATGCGGCCGTCATAATGGCGGGGATAAGGGTTTTCCCCCGCACCCGGCTTGAGGCCGTCATGAAAAAGGAAAACGGCAATCTGAGGGCCGGACTCGAACCCCTCTTTTATGTCTCGCCCGAGGTCCTCGAAAATATCGACGACATCGTGCAAGAGGCCTCCAGAAGGAAGAAGTGGACATTGCCGGGCTTCGAGGTAAAGCTTTCCGAAAGGCTCAGGCGCAGAATACGGGAATCCGGAATGAAGGGGTCGCTATGGGAAGGTCTGACGGAAAGGTTCGGTTAGGGGCTACGAGCCCCCGCGATATTGGGGCTATGAGCCCCCCCGGTATAGCAGGGCTTTTCCCGGGGCAAGGCAGTGAATACCCGGGGATGCTGAGGCCGCTTGCCGGACATCCGTGCGCCGCACAAATCTTCAGCCGCATAAGGGAGCTTTCGGGCAGGGACCTCTACGGACTTGCAATGGACGGCCCGGAGGATGCCCTAAGAAGCGCGCTTAACGCCCAGCTTTCGGTATTCGGCGTAAGCGCATGCTACTGGGAGCTCCTTAAGGGGCGTTACGGGTTTTCCGCCCTCACGGGCCATAGCCTCGGTTTTTACACCGCGCTTTATGCGGCCGGCTCTATCGGGTTTGACGATGCGGTAAATATAATCGTAGAGGCGCACCGGGCCATCGAGGAGACGGCAGGCGAGGGTCAATGGGCGATGGCCGCCATCATAGGCTTAAAAGTAGAGGACTGCGAAGAGCTTTGCGCTAAGGCGGGCGGGGTGTATGTGGCGAACATAAATTCCGCCACTCAGGCGGTCGTCTCCGGCAGGGCGGATATGGTAAAATATGTCTCCGGGGCGGCTATCGAAAGGGGGGCGCTGAATGTGAGGCATCTGCCTATTGCATATCCCCTTCACAGTCCGTTCATGTCGGGCATAGAGGGGAGGCTCATGCCCGTTGTAAGGCGGATGAAGATAAGCGAGCCGCAGATACCCGTCCAAGACCACACGGGCGGAGGCCGGCTCGACGGGGAGGGGATTAAAGGGGTGCTTTCCGGACAGCTCCAAAGAAAAGTCCTCTGGCGCGATGCCGTGCTCGGCATAGGCGCCGACCGCTTCATAGAGGTAGGCCCCTCGGATGTGCTTACGAAGCTCGTAAGGTGGATAGACCGGGACGCCGAGGTCATGACTGCGGAGATGTTATGCCCGAAAGGGTAGCTCTCGTCACCGGAGGCACTAAAGGCATCGGCCTTGCGATAGCGCTTACGCTTGCAAAGGGAGGGGCAAATGTCTATGTCAACTATTCCTCCGACCATGAGGCGGGAGAACGGGCCGTAAAGGAGCTTGCGGCCGTCTCCGGGTTCGGCAGGGCCGTCAAGGCCGATGTCTCAAACCCCGACGATGTGGCCGGGATGTTTGAGCTTATGGAAAAAGAGCAGGGGAGGCTCGATATACTCGTAAATAATGCCGGCCTTATAAAGGACGGGCTTCTCATGCTTATGAAGGACGCAGACTGGAGGAAGGTCATAGAGGTGAACCTTAACGGCGTATATTATTGCTCGAAGGCCGCGCTCCGGCTCATGGTCGGAAACCGCGGGGGCAGGATTATAAACATAATCTCCCCGAGCGCTTTGCTCGGAAGGGCCGGGCAGTGCAATTACTCGGCCTCCAAGGGCGGGGTCCTCAGCTTTACGAAGTCCCTTGCCCGGGAGGTCGCAAGATTAGGCATCACCGTCAATGCCGTCTCCCCCGGGGTCATAGAGACCGGTCTTACGGAGGGCATGCCGGAGGCGCTTAAAAAAGAGTTTTTGGGGATGATACCCCTCGGGAGGTTCGGCGCTCCGGAAGAGGTTGCATGGGCGGTCTCTTTTCTTTCGTCCGAAAGCGCCGGCTATATCACAGGCGAAATAATCTCTGTTGATGGAGGTCTTACATAGTGGAAAAGGAAAAATTGG
>CAZPPU010000011.1:13165-14953 GCA_964588515.1 uncultured Nitrospirota bacterium | reverse complement strand
TTGAGAAACCTCATCGTCATGCGGCTTAAGCTTGAGGATGTAAAGCCGGAGGGCATAGAGCCGGGGGCCCCGCTCTTCGGAGGCGGGCTCGGTCTGGACTCCATAGACGCCCTCGAGCTCGTCGTGGCCGTGGAGAAAAACTACGGCATAAGGATACCCGACGAGGATGTGGGCAAGGAGGCATTCGCCTCGGTGAACGCACTTGCCGATTACATAGCCAGACATAAAGGAGGCACGGCCACCTGAGATGAAGGCTTACGAGTGTCTGCCCCACAGGCCGCCGTTTGTGTACCTCGACGAGGTGGAAATCACCGAGCCGGGAAGGGCGGGCAAGGGCATAAGGCGGGTGCCTTTTAACGAGCCGTCCGTGAAGGGAAGCGGTTTTCTTCCGTCCGTTTTTATAATAGAGGCAATGGCCCAGCTTTCAGGCATAATAAGCGGTAAGGAGGCCGGCATTTTAGCAGGCGTGAGGGATTTCGAGTTCTACGGTCCGGTCGAGGCGGGCGACACCCTCGACCTCCAAAGCAGGCTTGAGAGCTCATTCGGCGGGCTTTATATCTTTCGGTGCGAGGCCCATGCATCGGGCAAGCCGTCTGCGGCCGGAAAGGTGGTCCTTCAACTGAAATGACAAAGGATATGACTGCAAACGGCACTGCCGAGGCCCCGAGCGTTTTCAGGGCGAACCAGCACAGGCTTCCCTTCCGCCTTCTCGTCAGGGGGTTTCTTTTTTCCACGAAATACCTGCCCGTCCGGTTTCTCAGATGCGCGGGGATGATTTTTGCGTTTCTGTTCATGGCATTCAACCCGGGAAACTTCGCCGCCGTAAAACGCAACATGAAGACCATCGACCCCGGCCTCGGACGGCTCGGCGCGCGCCTCCTGGCGGCCCGCATGTTCATAAACCACGCATATTACCTGATAGACCTCTTTTATATAAGCCACGACGAAGACAGGCTTAAGGAATACGGGATAGAGATAGAGGGCATCGAAAACATCAAGGGCGCCCTCAAGACGGGCAGGGGGCTTATATTCCTTACGACCCACCTCGGCAACTGGGAGATGGGCGCCCCCGTGCTTTCCTCCATAGGCTATAACACCGAGATAAACCTGATATATTCCCCGGACAGCTCGATGCCGCTTGAGGCGCAAAGAAGGGCCATGAGGTCATACGGGAGCATAAGGGAAATCCTGCTCCGGCCGGGCGAGTTTCAGTCGCTTGGGCTTTTGAGGATCCTTCGGGAAGGCGGGGTGATAGCCCTTCAGGGCGATAGGCTCCTTTTCGACAGAGGCGTTTCCGTGCCCTTTTTCGGCAAGCCCGCCACTTTCCCCAAAGGGCCCGTAAAGCTCGCCATGCTTTCAAACGGCCTGACCCTTCCGGTCTTTATGCCGATGACCGGATATAAGTCCTACAGGATAATAATAGAACGGCCCATAGAGACGGACGGCGCCCTCGATGTGAAGGAAAACATAGCGGAAATAGCGAAGGTATTCGAAAAATATATAGCGCTTTATCCCTCGCAGTGGTTCGCTTTCGTGCCTTTCTGGAACGAGGCAGGCAAGGACTCTTGAATTAAATGGAAATTTGCTTAAAATAATTAAGATGCACAGGGAGGAAGTCTTTGAGGCTTAAGCTCATATATCCGGACTGGGGACATTTCCCCCTCGTCTACAGAAGATATATTCCCGTGATGGGGCCCGCCATAGTCGCCGCCCTTACGCCGCCCGATATAGAGGTCTCCTTTACGGACGGGAGGCTCGACAGCGTAGATACGGATTGCGACTGCGACC
>CAZPPU010000011.1:0-13155 GCA_964588515.1 uncultured Nitrospirota bacterium | reverse complement strand
AGATATCGGGCGCCTTCAGGCGAAGGGGGATCCCCGTAGTGCTCGGCGGCGTGCATGTGTCCCTTATGCCCGAAGAGGCCTCGGCGAATGCGGACGCCATCGTCATAGGCGAGGCGGAAGGCACATGGCCCGGGGTCATGGAGGATTTCAAGAGGGGGCGTCTTGAAAAGGTCTACAGGTGCACTTCCCCTCCCGAGGAGTATCCCCTCCCGCGGTGGAGTATTTTCAGGTCGGGGATATACATCCCGATGAATTCGATACAGGTGTCGAGGGGGTGCCCGGTAAACTGCGATATGTGCTCCGTGCCCCAGACATTCGGGACCGAATTCAGGATGTTCGACACGGATAAACTCCTTGCCGGCCTCGGAGAGCTCGAGGACTGCATATTCGTCGTAAACGACAACCTCAATCTCGCAAAACGCAGGGTGAGGAAGTTCCTGAAGGGCATGGCCGGGGCCGGGAAACGGTGGGTCGGCCTTGCCCCTCTTTCGTCTGCCGGCGACCGGGAATTCCTTGCGCTCCTCAAGGAAAGCAACTGCTGGGCGATGTATATAGACTTGAGCCCATGGGTCTCTGCGAGCTTGAATGAGGTCATAGACGGCGTGCAGGTAAGCAGGGCCGGGGACTATATCCGGAGAATCCGCGACATGGGGATTAAGGTCATAGCCTCCTTCGTCTTCGGTTTCGACCACGACAGGCCGGACATATTCGAAAAGACGGTGAGGTTTGCAAAGAGAAACAATATAGAAGAGGCCGAGTTCCACATCCTCACCCCGTACCCCAAGAGCAGGCTCTACGAGAGGCTCAGCATCGAGGGGAGGCTTATTACGGGGGATTTCTCGAAATACTCGACATCCTCGGTCGTATTCGTTCCGAAAGGCATGACGCCGGAAGAACTCCACGAGGGTTATCTTACTGCGTGGAAGGAGTTTTACTCTTCGGAAAAATATGAAGAGACGGACTCCGGGCCTTTGATAAAATCGTTTGCCTGCTTTCCGATGTCCAAGAAAGACCTGCTGAACTATAAAGAGGAGCGGTGGATTAATTCGGTCATGAAAGAGGAGGTCTTTTGAGATGCTGAAGACGCTCAAGCCCAAACTCCTCTCCAAGTTCCTTTACTGGATGGTCTACCTCATGTCCAAGAGCAGTCCGAAGGCCCTCATCTCATATCTGGGAATCGCGGAGAAGGCCACGACGAGGGAACATTATAAGAGGGCCATTAGAAGGATAAGGCGGATGTGGAAGTCCGGGCATCCGAGCCTCAAGGTGGCGATGAAGGTCCTGAAAAATACGAGTCCAAACCATAAGAAGGCCATTATTAGAAGCTTCGTCATAAACCAGCTCCTCGTCGGCTCTACCAAGAGGAAGCTCTTCTCCGAGCGGGAAGGAGGGTTCTATCCGCCGGGGCTTTTCGTAATAAGCCCCTCGATGAAGTGCAACCTCAACTGTTTCGGCTGTTATGCCGGTATGTACAAGAAGGACGAAGACCTGTCTTTCGAGGTCATCGACAGGGTGCTTAACGAGGCCAAGGAGATGGGGGTTTATTTCATAGTAATCTCCGGGGGCGAGCCTTTCTTCAGAGGCGACTTGCTCGACATATACAAAAAGCACAGCGATATGTCCTTCCATGTCTACACCCACGGCGGGCTTTTGGATGAAAAGTTGGTGGGGAGACTTGCCGGACTGGGCAATGTCCTTCCGGCAATAAGCGTCGAGGGCTTCGAGGAGGAGACGGACAGAAGAAGGGGCAAGGGCCATTACGAAAAGGTCATAAGGGCCATGGGGCTCCTAAAGGAGGCGGGCGTGCTCTTCGCCTATTCCAATACCGTGACGAGGCACAACGCCGGGCTTGTCACCTCCGATGCCTTCGTAGACCATTACATGGCTCAGGGCGCCACCATAGGCTGGTATTTCCTTTATACGCCCGTTGGAAGGGAGCCCAACTGGGAGCTCGTGCCCACGCCCGAGCAGAGGGACCTCCTCAGGCGGAGGATAGCGTATTTCAGAGAGACGAAGGAGATGCTCTTCGGAGATTTCTGGAACGACGGGCCTATAGTGGGCGGCTGTATCGCAGGCGGAAGGAAATACTTCCATATAAACTCCAAAGGGGATGTGGAGCCCTGCGTCTTCTGTCACTTTTCGATGCACAACATAAAGGATGTGAGCCTGAGGGAGGCCGTTACATCCCCCATGTTTAAAAAGATCAGGGAAAACCAGAGTAAAAACGAAAACCTCCTAAGACCCTGCATGATAATAGACCGCCCGGAGTTCTACAGGGAGGTATGCAGGATGCCCGGAGTGCATCTCACCCATGCGGGCGCAGAAAACATCGTAAAGGACTTCCATGCCGAGATAGACAAATATGCCGGTGAGTGGGCCGGGCTGGCCGAGAAGGCATGGCAGGAGCTCAAGCGGAAGGCGGGGTCTTAGCGGGCCCGGATTTTAAATTCGAGACCCTTCTTGCGCCTGCCCTGTAGCTCAGGTTGATTGCAAAGTAATAGGGGATGCTCTTGAGCGCCGGGGGACAGCGCCTGAGGATGGAGGGGATGGAGTAGGTCTTCCGGTATGCCTCGTCGGTCTTCTCCCTGAGTTCGTCTATGCCTAAGTTCTTCGGCCTAAAGACGATGTTATACCTGTCGTATTTCGACCAGTCCGTGTGCATGAGCCTGCCTTCCTTCTGAAACGCCTCGAAGAGCCTTGTGCCCGGATAGGGCGTGAGCTTGCAGTAATTGGCGGCCTCGAGCCTGTTTTTCATCACGAAGTCCACTGTGGAGTCGAATACCTCAGGGTCGTCGTCATCGAAGCCGAAGATAAAGGAGCCGTGCACCCCGATGCCCGCCCGTTTTATCCTCCTTATCGTCTCTTCGTATTCGGAGCGCGCCTTCAGTTTCTTGACATCCTTTTTGTTCCCGTAGCGGATGCTCTCCAAGCCGATGAGGAGGCCGGCGCATCCGCTTTCGCTTGCAAGGCGAAGGAGGGTTTCGTCCTTTGCGATGTCTATAGAGGATTGGGCGACCCATCTTTTTTTGAGCGGCCTCATCGCCGTGAAAAGCTCTTTCGAGTAGTCCGGGTTTCCGACTATGTTGTCGTCCACAAAGACGACGAACCTCCGGGGATAGCTTTTTAATTCTTCGATCGCCGCGCCTATGGGCCTCATGCGGTATTTCATCCCGAAGAACCTTGTGGAACTGCAGAAACTGCACCCGTAGGGACAGCCCCTCGATACCTGAAATGTCCGGGGGACGAAATACCTTTTGGCGTCGAGGGCGTCCCACTTGGGGAAGGGTATCTCGGAGGGGTCGGGGTGCGAAGACTCGTAACGGGGCTTGAGCCCGCCTCCCCTGAGGTCTTCAATCAGCGCAGGCCATACCCCCTCGGCCTCACCGACGACTATGGCGTCTGCGTGAAGGGCCGCCTCATCGGGGAGCATCGAGGGGTGTATGCCGCCCATTAAGACCTTGGCCCCTTTTTCCCTGAAGATGCGGGCGACCTCATAGGCCCTGAGGCTGTTTGTCGTGTTGACGGATAGCGCAACGGCATCGGCCGGATAGGAGAAATCTATATCCTCGACGAGTTCGTCCGTGACCTTCATCTCTATATCGGGCGGGGTGAGGGCGGAAAGTATGGCGAGGGACATCTGAGGCAGTGTGAATGTCCCCCGCCTCTTTCTCCATATGGCCTCGTCCCTGCAGGGCGAGATGAGATGGCCTCTCACCGGAGCAGGGTCGCATCGTCAAGCACGATGCTGAACCTTCCCAAGAGGTCGCTGTAGTCCCGGAGCGTTCCCGTAAACCTTATCGTCTGCCCTTTCTTAAGCCTCGTAACGCCCTCGTCGTCATAGACTACGAGGACGACATCGTATTTTTTCTTTGCCGGCTTCCCGATCTTCACATAGACCTTGTACCTGTCCCTGAAGCCGCCTTTCACATCTACGACCGTGCCGGACCATGAGACCTCTTCGCCCTTAATCTTCTCCCAGTATTTCCGGGCATATATCTTCGTGTTCTTATCCGGGGCGAGGTTGTCCTCGACCTCCTCGAATGTGAGGGCAAGGGCTGCGCCCAAGAAGAGCAGGAGCAGGGCCAGAGAAAAGGCTGTACATCTCATCTTGCCTGCCAAGCGCTTATTTCTTTTCCGCCTCGTAGGCGCCGGTGACATCCACTACTGCCCACTTCGACGAGGCCCTGTCAAATGAGCCCCTGAACTTTATCACCTGCCCTATGTTGAGTTCCATCATCGGGTTTTGGGCGGTAAAGAGGATGACATTGTAGCCCTCCGGGGGATTGCTTCCGGGCGAAAGGACGGCAACCCTGTTCATCTTTCCGAAGGGCATCGGCGGCATGATTTTCACTACCTTTCCGCTTCCCTCGGTAATCTTGCCTTTCATATCCTTGTTGTACTGGGTGAATTCCACCTTCATGCCCCTTAGCTCGTCTACCTTCTTGATGATATCCTCTACGGGAACGGGCTTTTCGACCTGCGCAAAGGCGACCGAAACGAGTAAGACGACCAATGAAACGGCGAGAATTTTTTTCATCTCACACCTCCATATATGGTTTTTAAGACCGTAAGACTTATTCTCGTAAAATCCCTCACTGCCCTGAAATGGCTGTTGTGGTTTTCGGGGTATATAGCCCTTACCGGGATGGCGCCTATGCTGAAGCCCGCCCTTCCCGCCTTTATCAGGATTTCGGTCTCGGCCTCAAACCCCTTGGACCCGAACTCTATGTCCTCGAGCACCTCCTTTCCGTAGATCCTAAAGCCCGACTGCGTATCCGGTATCTTCTGCCCCGCGGCAAGGGATATGAAGAAGACCCCGACCATGTTGGAGATGTACCTCTGAAGCGGTATCTCCTTCCTGTCCCAAAGCCTTGCCCCTATAATTATACCACCGCCTGCCTTGTATGCATCTAAAAATTTCGGTATCTCCTCCGGGTCGTGCTGGCCGTCTGCGTCTATGGAGAGGACGGCGTCGAAGCCTTCCTTGAGCGCAAAGGAAAAGCCCGTCTTGAGGGCCATCCCCTTGCCGGAGTTTTTTTCGTGCCTGAGAAGATGAGCGCCTGCGCCCCTTGCCGCCTCCGGGGTCCCGTCGGTCGAGCCGTCGTCCACTACGACTATGTCCGCAAGGTGCGGCCTGCACCCCCGGATGACCGCCCCAATGGTGCGTTCTTCGTTATATGCGGGTATGAGACAGCAGACTTTCATTGATTCCTATAGCGCGGGGGCTCGCGGACCCAAAATCGCGGGGGCCCGCAGCCCCCTCACTGAATATTCTTATGTTTTCCGAGCACACGCCGTCGAGGAACCTCTCCTTTATTGCAAGAAGCCATGCGTCCGCGCCGAAAGGCAGATGCCGGGACAGGATGCCGAGGGCGTAGATGTTCGCAAAACGGCCGTATTTTTTTATCATATCGTCGGGCATATCTATTAGGATCCCGCTTTCTGCGAGGAACGGGACGGCCTTTTCCCTTCCGCCGATGCTTACGGCGAAGTCCGCGGCGCCCGGCTCTACTCTGGGACTGCGGACTTTCGGGCCGAACCTCACATGACTTACGACGAGCCCGCCCCTCTGGGCAATCCCCTTGAGCGCGGACTTCTTCACATCCGCACCGGAGTAAACTGCCGAGAGCGCGCAGATATCCGATGCCGTGATTATCCCGCGGCCTCCGAGGCCCGTAAAGACTATGTTCGTTACTTTATCCAACCGCATCTCTTCGGCATACCGAGGCGCAAAGCCCACAGCCGGTGCATCCTGCCCGGACGGCAACCGCCCCGTTTTCCCTTACGAGGGCCGGGCATTTAAGCTCAAGGCATTCCATGCACCCGTTACACAGGGCCGGGTCCACGGCCATGTTTTTGGGACGCTCCTTTACCGCGCACCTGCCTCTTATAATTATAGCCGATGGCAGAGCGGAGTTCAAAGCCCCATCGAGGCTTTTATGGATGGCAACGCTTATGTTTTTTATATCGTAGGGGTTGACCTCGGAGACATTTTTGAGTCCGAGGGCGTGAAGGAGACCCTCGAGGTTTATTCCCTTGCCTGCATAGGACTGCCCGCCGGTCATGGCCGTAACGCCGTTGTCCAAGAGTATCAGGGACAGGGGCGTCTTGTGGTGGAGTGCGTTTACGACCGCGGGGATTCCCGAATGAAAGAATGTCGAATCCCCTATGACCGCTATGGCCTTGCCTTCGGGCCTTGCCTTGAGAAAGCCCACGGCTTGGCTTATCCCCGCGCCCATGCAGAGCGTCGTGTCCATGCTCCCGGGGAAGAGCCTTGCGCCCATAGTGTAACAGCCTATGTCGCCGAATACAAAGCAATCCGTCCGTTTGAGGCAATAAAACACCCCTAAGTAAGGGCATCCCGCACAAAATGCGCCGCCCTCTTCCGGCGAGGGGGCTGTAGCTCCGTTAGCCGCTCCGGCCCGTGGCCGGTCGGAGGGGGCCGTGCCCCCAAAATCGGAGGGGGCCGTGCCCCCCCTTATTGCGTCTTCCATGTAATGCTCAAGCTCCTCTATGACGGAGAGGCGTTTTACCCTTTTGGAGAACTCCTTTATGGCCCCAAGCGGCATCGGGTATGACATCGAGACCTTGAAGACCGAGGCCTCCGGGAATGCCTCCTTCACATACTGGTATGAGATGCCGGATGTTACGATGCCTGTTTCGCCTGTGCCGTACTCGGCCCTGTTATGAGGGAAGGAATCGGAAAACTCCCTCAGTCTCCCTAATCTTTCCTCAAGCCCCGCCCTCCGCTCGTTACAGTAAGGCGGGAGCATCACATATTTTTCCGGCTCCTTCCATGGCGCAATCTCATGCTCTGCCCTTTCGCCCGTCTCTGCGAGGCTTGCCGAATGGGAGACCGCGGCCGTGAGCCTTACGATAACCGGCGTGTCGAACTCCTCGCTTATGGAGAACGCCTGTTTTGTAAAGAGAAGGGCCTCTTCGCTGTCTGAAGGCTCAAGAACCGGGACTTTTGCAAATAGGCCGTAGAACCTCGAGTCCTGCTCGTTTTGTGAAGAGTGCATTCCCGGGTCGTCCGAGACGACTATGACAAGGCCGGCCCTCACGCCGGTATATGAGAGGGTCATAAGGGGGTCTGCGGCCGCATTGAGGCCCACATGTTTCATGGAAACGAGCGCCCTCTTGCCGCCGAAGGACGCTCCGGATGCCATCTCAAGCGCGGTCTTTTCGTTTGAGGACCATTCCGCATAGACCCCGCTTGATTTCATTAGGGATTCGAGGACCTCTGTGGAAGGCGTGCCCGGATAGCCCGTGGCAACGGAGACGCCCGCCTCGTAGGCGCCCTGTGCGGCCGCCTCATTTCCCGTCAGGAGCTTTTTCATAAAGCCTGAAGAAGGCCGGTATAAGCGTCAATGACAGTATAACACATACGGCCACGCCGATGACCGTGGCCGTGCCCATCGAAGAAAGCCCCCTGTAGGAACTGCCGGCCATGGAGCCGAAGCCCGCTATGGTCGTGAGGGCGGCAAGGAGGACCGCATTTCCGGTCTGGGCCGCAATGTGCCCGATGTCCCTGTCCTCTTTATACCGGTGGATGAGGTGTATGGAGTAGTCCGTGCCTATCCCGTAGAGCATGACGAATACGATTGCGTTCATGAAGTTAAGACCCATCCCGGTGAGGCCCATCAGGCCCAAGAGCCAGACCGTGGATAATAAGACCGGAACCTGCGAGACCAGCACATAGGACGGCCGCCTGAAGTCTATGAAGAGGATGATATTGACGAGGACGAGCCCGACGAGCGTTATGAGCAGGGCGTCGTGTTTAAGAAGGCCGAGGAGCTCTTTTTTTATAAAGGCCGGCCCTGTGCATTGAAGCCCCCCGGGCAGTTCCATCGGTGCGCCGTTTTTAAGGCTTCCCGTGATGACGAACCTGTACCCTGCGCCCTCTTTTCTCAGGAGCCTTTCTATGATATCGTTTAGGGGCGCAAGCTCCTCCATGGTTATGGGTTTCCGGTTGCCCGTAAGAAGCCCCCTTACCCCTTTTATATATCCGTCTAATGCCCCCGGCTCAAACCCCAGTGCATTTGCCTTTTGCCTGAACGCCCTTTCGAAGGAATCCGGGTCAACGGAGGCGAGGGCCTTTATGTTTTCGTTTTGTCTTGAAAGCGGCGGCAGTAAGTCCGAGATGGAGATTGAAGAATCGAGCTTTCCCGAGAGGGACTTCTTTATCCGGGCGCTTTCTTCGGATGCATCATAAGGGTCTTTCGCCGTGCCGGTTATGTAAAGTGTGTGTTTTTTCAAATATGTCTCGGAAAGGGACTTCAGGGTGTCCCTTGCCGGGTTTTTCTTCGCCCCGAGCGTTGTGACATCTTCCTCGACCTTGATGTCTTTTATGTAGTATGCCGAAAGCGCGGTCAGGAGTATGGCGGCCGCGGCTATGAGCAGGGGTCTTTCGTGCGAAAACACGAAGATGCGCTCTACGAACCTCAGCTTCACGGGCTCTCCCTTGCCTTTCCTTGCAAGGATGGGGAAAAGCAAGAAGAGCATGAGCCATGTAATCAGAATCCCGGTGCCGGTAAGAAGCCCTATCTCCTTGACGCCCCCGAAGGAAGAGATGGCCATGGGGTAGAAGGTGGCCGCCGTCGTTACGACCCCGACCGTAATGCTCATGGCCGCGCCGTTTCCGCCGATGTCCCGCTCCGCGCCCCTTGCCATGCTCATCGCATACCGCACATAGAGGACTATGCCTAAGTCCACGCCGAGCCCTATCAGGAGGGCGCCGAATGCGCCGGAGACCTCGGTGATGGAGCCCCAAAACAGGGTCAAGAGCCCGGTGGTAAGCACTATGGATACGAGGACCGGAACGATGGAATTCAGAAACCCCCTCAGGCCCCGGAAAAACACAAGGAAGACCAACATGACCCCAACGGCGGACGAAAGGATGTTCTTTACGATTTCCCTTTTCATTATGGACGCCTCGTGGTATGTAATCGCATGGCTTCCCGTTATGCTGACCTTGAGCCCTCCGCCTGCATGCCTCTCTATAAGCGACCTCACATATTTCATCAGCTTTTCGTTTGAGGCTATATCCCTCGGGGAGACCGTCGGGGCCGCCATCATTATGAGCACCCGCCTGTCCGGGGTGACGAAATATCCGGATTCTATGTCCACCGAGACCTCGGATAGCATGATGTGCCTGCCGAAGAGTTCATGGAGGCTCAGGGGGTCGAGCCTCAGGGCCCCTCCGCCCGGCAGGGCGAGCCTCTTTTGCGTCTTCTGAAGCTCCCGCTCTATGCCGGGGGCAGAGAGTTTTCCGAGGAAGTCTTCCATCTCGCCTCTGTTTAAAAGGAGGGGCGCCCTCTTAAGAAAGGTCTCCCTTATGAACCTCTGCATTTCAGGCGAGATTTTCCACTCCACATCCTTCACCAATTCCGAAGAGGAAAGTTCCGCGCCTATCTTTTCAACCTCGGGGATATGGGCCGTGATGTCGTCTGCGGAAAAAACGAGGTAGAGCTTTTCCATCCCCCCGAATGTCTCCATCAGGCTGAGATAAAGGGATGTCTTTTCCGCATGGGCCGGGATGAGCCTCGTTACATCGCTTTCAAGCGGCGATGTGAGTATAACTGCGAGGGAGACTGCAAGGAGAAGGACGACTGCGGCCACGACCGCCCTTGGCCGTCTCCTTGAGAGCCTGCTGAGGGCGCCGACCAGCCTCAGTACCGGCATGCCTTAACCCGCAAAATAATCATCGAGCCTCTTTTTAAGCCCCTCCGGGGCCTGATAGAGCAACTTGCCGTCGAGGGTGAGAAGGACATGGGTTGTCTCCGCCTCCGCAATCAGGGCCGCATCGGACTTCCTCTCGATGGTGTATTTGAATGTGAGCGATGCCTTCTCCGTCGGGAGGATGCCGGTCTTTACGACGAGGACATCCCCGAAACGGGCAAAGGATTTATATTTTATCTTCATCTCGACAAGGGGGGCGTAAACGCCCATGCGCCTCATCTCATCGAGTGAGAGGCCAAGCGTTTCCGAAAGCCCGAGCCTTCCGACTTCGAGATAGCCGGCATAATGGCCGTGCCACACGACTCCATAAGAGTCCACTTCGTAGAACCTCACAGGGACATCCGTCTCGTAGAATTTCATGGATTTCCGCGCCCCTTTAAGGGATTACCTTGTTGAGCTGGTATTCTACTATGCCGGTTGCCCCGGCCTTTTTGAGCTT
Source organism: uncultured Nitrospirota bacterium (assembly GCA_964588515.1). Taxonomy (GTDB): domain Bacteria; phylum Nitrospirota; class Thermodesulfovibrionia; order Thermodesulfovibrionales; family JdFR-86; genus CAZPPU01. The sequence goes on along the minus strand of CAZPPU010000011.1, from coordinate 2,975 downwards.
GGGGACCATGTCCCTGACGGTCCGCTCGTCTATGACCACATCGAGGTCGAACCATCCTTTATCGGTGAGCGTGGATATGGTTGGGGAGTGCATTGCCGGAAGGAGACCTAATATGAGTTTGAGGGATTTCTCCGGCACATTCATCTTGAGGCCGACCTTCTCCTCGGCGGCGAGCGCGCCCTTAAGGAGCATCACGATGTTTTCTATCTTCTGTCTCTTCCACCTGTTTGCCCATGCCTTTTTGTTTGCGATGAAGCGTGTGGAGGACTCAAGTATCGTCTCCACAATCCGGAGGTTGTTGGCCCTGAGGGAGGCCCCGGTCTCCGTAAGCTCAACGATGGCATCGGCAAGGTAAGGCGGCTTTATCTCGGTTGCGCCCCATGAGAACTCCACATCGGCCCTGATGCCCTTGTCCCTGAGGTAGCGCCTCGTAAAGCTCACCAGCTCGGTTGCGATGCGCTTGCCCCGGAGGTCCCTGAGGGTCTTTATCTTGGAGTCCACGGGCACGGCCACCACCCACCTGACCGGGTTCAGCCCTTCCTTTGCATATAGGAGCTCCGCCACCTCGCGGACATCCGCACCCTGCTCGAGCACCCAGTCCCTGCCCGTAAGCCCGCAGTCGAGTATGCCCTTTTCCACATAGCCGGCCATCTCCTGCGCCCTGATGAGCATGGAGTCTATCTCCGGGTCGTCGAAGACGGGGTAATACGACCTGCCGGAGACCGAGATATGATAGCCGGCCTTCCTGAAAAGCTTGAGCGTGGATTCCTGAAGACTCCCCTTCGGAAGTCCCAATTTCAAACACTTCCGCATCGATTAAATTAACAGATATGATGGGCGGTTTTCAAGGAGCAGGGAGCCCCCCGAATCCGGGATGGACTTTTGCTCGTCATTCCCGCGTAGGCGGGAATCCATTTTCTCTTGGTTTTAAAGAAAACTTGGATTCTCCGGTCAAGCCGGAGAATGACGAAAAGAGAGTTTTTCAGGGGGTCTCGTGCTTTCGAGGGTCGTAGGGGGCTTTCAGGGAAAACTTAAGAGCGCCCCCGTTTGTGTTAGAATTAGGACATGCAGGAAGAAAAAAGGGGGTGAATTATGAAAATCAGAGTGGTAATCGAACCTGATGAGGATGTCTTTGTTGCCTACTGCCCGGAATTGCCCGGCTGTGTGACATACGGAAAGACCGAAGAAGAAGCCCGCAAAAACATCGTGGAAGCCATTGAACTCTACTTGAGACCCACAAAAGAAGGACTCTCAAAGGATGCAAAGGTTTTTGAGGTCGCTGTCTGATGGGACAAAGACAGCCCCGCGTAACCGCCGATGAAATCATAAGGGTTTTAAAATCCCTCGGATTTGAAAAAGCGGGCCAGTCCGGAAGTCATCAGAAATGGAGGCATCCCCTTACAGGAAAACAAACGATTGTTTCTTATCACGCGGGAGAAATCATCAGGCCCAAGACATTCAGAAGAATCCTCGAAGGAGCGGGGTTAAGCGGAGAGGACTTTATAAGAATCAGGTTGAACCTCTAAGGACTTCTGCACCCTCTGCCTTAAAATGATGGGAGGAAGACGGCGGATCATAAGGGGGCTCTGCGCCATACCCCGGTTACTTTTCGGAATTATTTTTAACCCTGCGTCATTCCCGCGGAGGCGGGAATCCATTTTCTTCGATCGGGGCGTTACATGGATGCCCGACTAAGGACCCCCGACTGCAAACTTCGAGGGCAGGCTTCGGGCATGACGGACAAAGAACCCCAAAAATGGGGGAACTTGTGGGGAATTTCCCCTTGACAGGAAGGAGGAGGCGGCTTAAGATAAGGCAACCGGAGTCCTTCCTACTTCAACGAAAGGAAGGGACAATGTCAGTGGAGGGGCAACATGTGTTAATATATATCAAACATTATCGCAAAAGGGGGAAGCATAATGGATGAGCAAGATATTTATAGGGCAAAGGATGCAATGCGGTCTGCGATGAAGAAAGGCTCTATGAAGGTAGCGCTGATTATTGGAGCAATTCTGGTGGTTTTCCTGTTTTTTAGCCCATGGGTTCAGGTTGGTGCAGGTGAAAGAGGGATTGTCCTTAATTTTGGCGCTGTTCAACCTCTGGTGTTGAATGAAGGACTGCATTTCAGGGTGCCTTTAATGCAGAAGGTTGCCATAATGGATGTCAAGGTGCAGAAGGCAATGACCGATGCCGCATCCGCCTCGTCTGACCTTCAGGATGTGACTTCATCGGTTGCGCTTAACTATCATATCATCCCGGATAAGGCGCATATTGTCTATCAGACCCTCGGGATACACTTCAAGGAGCGTGTGATAGACCCTGCAATACAAGAAGTAATGAAAGCCGTGTCCGCCAAGTATTCGGCAGAAGAACTTATAACAAAGAGGCCGTTAGTAAGCGAGGCGATGAGAGCAGCCCTTGCCGAAAGACTCCTGCCGTATAATATAGCAGTTGATGCGTTTTCTATTGTCTCATTCAGCTTTTCACGGGTATTTACGGAGGCTATCGAGGCAAAGCAGACAGCAGAACAGCTTGCACTAAAGTCAAAGAGAGACCTGGATAGGATAAAGATTGAGGCGGAGCAGAAGATTACATCGGCAAGGGCAGAGGCGGAGTCATTGAGGCTACAGAGGGCAAATATTTCATCAGAGCTTATAGAGCTGAGAAAAGTAGAGGCTAATCTCAAGGCTATAGAGAAATGGAACGGAATCCTCCCGCAGGTTACAGGTGGCGGCGCAGTGCCGTTTATTGGCGTAGGCGAGATACAGAAAAAATAAACGACAAATCATAAAAAATGGAGCGCTCCATTGTTTAGATATGTTGCCCTGCTTGCTATTGCAGGTATTATGGGGAGCATTATAGCTATAAGAAAAGGGCGGGGGCCGGTATCGTGGTTCTTCCTCTGTGCAATTGCTCCGTTACTTATTGCTGTTCTTATTGTGCTTCCACCTCGGGTATCTAAAGGATATACCAAA
>CAZPPU010000010.1:16717-19488 GCA_964588515.1 uncultured Nitrospirota bacterium | reverse complement strand
CTCGGATGCATCGGGGAAGGGCATCGCCCTTCCCCGCAAAAATCTCTAAGGAGTCGGGATGTCCGGTCTTGGAATGACAGAATTAATAGTCATTTAAGGAAAGCGCCTCAAAAATACCTCTCTCCCTCGATTATCTTATCCTTCCTTATCAGGTAGGCATTGCCCTCTGCCCTGCCCTCAAGCCTGATAGGGTAACAGCTCCCCACGCCGCTTATATTCTCGAAGGAATACCCTATGCCGCAGGCCCTGCATACGAGCCTGTCGTCCTCGGCCCGGTACCCGAGCCTCTTTGGATAGCACTTCATGCAGGCATCGAAATAGGAGGCAATGCCGCCCCCCTTAATCACAAAGAAATCTATTTTCTTTCCCTCGTGCATGAACGAATAAAAATGCGGCAGGCCTTTGCTTAACCCTGCCGTGTCGAGCCTGAGGTAATCCCCTGCTTCGGTCAGGGCCGTGTATTGGGGCTTCTTCCGACAGCCCGAGACCGCCCCCAAAAGCGCTAAAAACACGATGAACAGTACGACCCTTTTAAGTCCCATGCATTTTCATCTTCATGGGCGCGCCCAACGACCTGAGGGCCTCATCGAATGTCATCGGGGCGCCGGCCTTTGCCGCCTCTTTTTCTTCCTTGAAGGCCGCTATCCCCCATCCCATCGGGGTCGAAAACCCGGCCTTTACATAATGGGCCTTTTCCGCATCGAGCCATTCTTTGGAGTCCATGTCCCTGACAGAGACACCGAGGGGCTTTTCCTTCAGCTTTTTGTAATAAACGAGCATATCCCCTATGTCGCAGAAAAAGAGGGCAGTGCCTTCAAAATCGCCGGGGGCCGTGCCCCCCGCCGTTCTGATAACGGCTATAAACGGGGAGGCCGCTTCCACCTTCATCCCGCACTCAGCGCACCTTGAGCCTTCCGGCACCACAACATCCGCGGAAAACGCATAAGAAACCGTCAGTAAAAGACAGACCATGAACCCGACTGTAAATCTCTTCAAACCTTACACCTCCGGTGATTTTATAAAAAGCCCCCTGCATCCCGCAGGATGCAGGGGTAAGTTCCAAACGGGAGAGCAAATAGCGGGCAAACCGCTCCTTTGAGGGCTTGTCCGCGAGAGGCGTGCGTTAGGCCTTGGGAGGCTTCTCGCAGGCCGATTGAATAATCCGGTGGTAGCCCGTGTGAGGCCCTGCCTTGAGTTCCTCCACAGGGCAAAAGCAAGGAATATAAAATACCGGCTCTTCGATTACGCAGATATCGTTTTGGTTTGAGGCGGATTGTTTACTGCAGACATCGAGCGTCATTATCGAAACGCCCGATGCCTTTGCCACAGGCGTCCAGCAGGCCGACAATAAAATGAGGGCCGCTAAAAACGCACACGCTGTCAGACGCATGCCCAAAGATAACAAGAACCCCGGCCCCTGTCAACTTGAAATTCCAATTTTAGACTTCCATTTTTCCTGCGGGGCGGTTATAATAAGGAGCTTTAATGTTGACTGGCTATAACACAAACATCACCTACAAAGGCGCTGTCTATCATGCACAGACGGAAGACAGCGGCCCCAAAAACCCCGTCATCACCACGCTCCTTTACCAGAAAGGCGCCATATTGGCCTCGAAGAAAACGACCTACGGCCACCTCTTGGGCGAGGCCGACTGGCAGGAGAAGGTCGAAAGGATTATGAAGGCCCAGCATCATAGCATGATAAAAGACCTGCTCTCCGGCAAGTACACAGGGGATGCGCCCCCCCCGGAGACCAAGGCAAAAGAGCCCGTGGCGGTCGAAACCGAAAAGGGCCTCGACGACATACTCCTTGACTACATAATAAGCGGGCAGGGGCGATGATAGAGTTTGAAGATGTCTCCAAGGCCTATGACAGCTTCAGGGCGCTGAAGGACATATGCCTTACCGTGGAAAAAGGAGAGTTGGCCTTCGTCACCGGCCCAAGCGGCGCGGGCAAGTCCACGCTCCTTAAGCTCATATACCTCGCCGAAAGGCCCGACGAAGGCTCAATCAGGGTCAACGGCATAGAGACGGCCGGGATAAAAGATTCCGGAATACCGCGCCTCAGACGGGATATCGGCGTGGTCTTTCAGGACTTCAGGCTCCTGCCCAAGAGGAATGTCTTTGACAATGTCGCCCTCGCCCTGAGGATAAGGGGCGTGTCCGAAGGGGACATAAAGCCCCTCGTGCACGAAACCCTCAAGATGGTGAACCTCAGACACAAGTCCGACAACTACCCGCCCGCGCTCTCCGGAGGGGAACAGCAAAGGGTCGTAATCGCAAGGGCGATAGTGGCCGAGCCCCTAATCCTCCTTGCGGACGAGCCCACCGGCAACCTCGACCCGGACACGGCCGCGGGCATCGTCCGGATATTCAAGGAGATACACGCAAGGGGCACCACCGTATTCGTGGCAACGCACAACAGGGAGCTCTTCAGGAACTCGGGCAAGCGGGTCATGGTCTTGGACGGAGGCGCAATCGCAAGGGAGATGCAGGGATAAATGACGGGCTATACATTCAAATTAGCCGCAGGAAGCCTCTGGAAGGACAAGTGGATAAACATCCTGAGCATAGTTACAATCGCAACCGGCCTCCTCCTTATCACGCTCGGGGCGCTCGTCTTCCATAATGTGGAGCTTGCGACACGGAGGCTTCCGGAGAGGTTTTCCATCACGCTCTTTTTTAAAGACGGCGTCACGGAAGAGCAGACGAAGGCCGTCATAAGGTCGCTTGAATCCCATGCGGGCGTGAAGAGTGTGAGGTTCATATCC
>CAZPPU010000010.1:0-16707 GCA_964588515.1 uncultured Nitrospirota bacterium | reverse complement strand
GAAAACCCCCTACCCGCTTCCCTTGAAATAGCGCTTAAGCGGGAGGCGGTGTCCGAGGCATCGGTCAAGGCCATGGCCGCCGCGCTCAAGGGGATGGAAGGGGTCGAGGGGGTGCAGTACGGCGAGAAGTTCCTTTCGGCCATCCAGACGGTAAAGGCCGGGGCCGAGGGCATAGGCATGCTCATCATGGGCGCGCTTGCCGCCGGGGTGGTCTTTGTTTGCTACAGCACCGTGAAGATACTCTTTTACAGGAAAAAAGACGAGATAGAGACCCTTCAGCTTTTGGGCGCTACGAAGGGCTTTATAAGAGCGCCCTTCGTGATAGAAGGCAGTGTCATCGGGCTTTCCTCCGGGATCCTTGCATCGGCCGGCTTCCTGGCGTTGGTCTGGCTCGCAAGGACGAGGCTTGACATGACCGTCCCTGTCCTTAGGACTATGGCGATGCCGGTAGAATTGCTTATCTACCTTCCTCCGGCAGGCCTCCTCATCGGACTCTTAGGCTCCCTCATCGCAATCGGCAGGGTAAAGTTTTAAATGACGAGACTCGCAGGGGTCTTATTTTTGCTCCTACTTTCATTCACCCTTTTATTTACCGCCGCATATGCGGAGACCAACGAAGACAAGCTGAGGCTTCTTGAGGAAAAGATAAAGGCCCATCAGAGAAAGCTCAAGGATATAAGGCGGGCCGAAAGCTCCATACTCGATGAGCTTGAAGGGACGCAGAGGGAGCTTGAGCTCACCGGCTCGGAACTCAAGAGGCAGAGGGAAGTCCTTGCGGCAACGGAGGCGGACATACGGAAGACGGCCGGGGAGGTCTCGACGCTCAGGGGGAAGCTCGATGAGCGCAGTGCATGGCTCAAGCGCAAGCTCAGGGCCGTCTACACGCAGGGCAGGTTCGGCGATGTGCTCCTGCTCGTAGCCGGCGCGGAAGACTTCTCCCAGCTCGTAAGGAGGCTCGAGTACCTCGACAGGCTGGCCTCTTACGAGCACAAGGTGCTGACGGCCTTCCGGGCCGACTTCGAGGCCCTCGGCAGGAAGAAGAAAAGCCTCGAGGCCCTCCATGCAAGGCTGAAGAGCCAGGAAGAGGCCATCAGAAGGACGCAGGAAAGCCTCGCACTGAAAAAGACCCGCAAGGAAATGCTCCTTGCCTCGGTCAAAAAAGAAAAGGTCCTTTACGAGAAGATGCTCCAGGAGATGGAGGAGGCCTCAAAGAGGCTCGTGGAGATTATCAGGGAATCCGAAACCAAAGGGGAGCTTGCGGAGGGCAATTTCCGCCTCCTTAAGGGAAAGCTCCCATGGCCCGTGCCGGGCGAGGTCGCCTTGCCCTACGGAAAGCAGAAAGACCCGCAGTTCAACATTGCGGTCTTCAGAAACGGCGTCCACATAAAGGCCGCCCCGGGCACCACGACCATGGCCGTCCACGACGGGAAGGTGGTCTTTGCCGACTGGTTCAAGGGCTACGGCAAGCTTGTCATCCTCAACCACGGCGGCGGCTATCACAGCCTCTATGCGAACCTCTCCGAGATTTTTTTGAATGTAGGCGATATAATAAAAAGAGGAGCCGCCATAGGCCGGGTGGGGGAGTCTCCCGTGCTTGAGACCCTGACCCTTTATTTCGAGATAAGGTTCAAGGGTAAGCCGCTCGACCCGCTTCAGTGGCTGGAGAAAAGATAACTCTGGAGGTTTAGAAGGGATGTCAAGAAGGAAAAAACTGCTGGTTCTGCCGGCCTTGCTTCTTACGGTCATGCTCACGGCGGCCTTCGTCGGCAAACAGGCCTATGTGAATGCGGAGTCCGAGCCCTACGAGGGGCTTAAGACATTTACCGAAGTCCTTACCGTCATCAAGCGCAGTTATGTGGAGACGACGGACACGAAGACCCTGATATACGGCGCAATAAGGGGGATGTTGGGCTCCCTCGACCCGCATTCGGCCTTCCTCACGACGGAAGACTACAAGGACATGCAGGTTGAGACGAAGGGCGAGTTCGGCGGCATCGGAATCCAGATAGGCATCAAAGACGGCGTCCTCACCGTCATAGCGCCCATAGAGGAGACGCCCGCATGGAAGGCCGGGATAAAGGCCGGAGACAGGATACTCAAGGTAAACGGGGAGCCTACGAAGAAGATGACCCTCCATGAGGCCGTAAGCAAGATGCGCGGACAAAAAGGCACTCAGGTTGCGATTACCGTCATGAGGGAGGGGTGGGAGGAGGCTCAGGACTTCACCCTCACGAGGGATATCATAAAGGTAAAGAGCGTCAGGTGGAAGGCACTCGAGGGCGATGTCGGATATGTAAAGGTCATCCAGTTCCAGGAAGACACGGCGGATGAACTTTCCTCTGCTCTAAGAAAACTCGACGAAGAAAAGATACACTCATTGATACTCGACCTGAGGAACAACCCCGGGGGCCTGCTTCAGAGCGCGGTGGACATTACCTCGCAGTTCCTGCCGGAGGGCAAGCTCGTCACTTACCTTAAGGGCAGGACCACCGAAAGGACCGATTACAATACGGCGGGCGGCTATCCGGGCAGGCCCACGGTTCCCATGGTCGTGCTCGTCAATCAGGGGAGCGCTTCGGCCTCCGAGATAGTGGCCGGCGCGCTTAAGGACTGGGGAAGGGCCATAATCTTAGGCAATAAGACCTTCGGCAAGGGCTCTGTCCAGAGCGTAATACCCCTCAGCGACGGCTCGGCCCTCAGGCTTACGACGGCCCGGTACTACACGCCCAAGGGCACATCCATACAATCCACCGGCATAACCCCGGACATAGAGGTGAAGCTGGAGGTCAAAGAGGGCGCAAAGGAGCATCCCGTCATCAGGGAAAAGGACCTCGAAAGGCACCTTGAAAACGAAAAAGGCGAGGAGACCGAAATGCCTGCGGAGGAAACAGCCTTCATGGGCGAGATAGAGGAAAAAGACGACACCCAGCTTCAGAGGGCCGTAGACCTCCTTAAGACATGGCATGTCTTTAAGGAAATCTCCGACAAGTAAGATGTCGAGGGTCGTCTTCGACATCGAGACGGCGGGGAAGGACTTCGCCTCCCTCGAGAAGGCCGCACAGGAATATCTCCTCAGGTGGGCCGAAACCGATGAGGATGTAAAAGAGGTCAAGGAAAGCCTCTCGTTTTATCCCCAGACCGCAGAGGTAATCGCCATCGGGATGCTCAACCCGGAGACCGACAGGGGGGCCGTTTACTTTCAGGCCGGGGACAAGCCCCTCCCGTCCTTCGAGGAGGATGGCATAAGGTTCGAAAGCGGCTCCGAAAAGGACATCCTCGAAAAATTCTGGAACGCGGTCAAAAACTACGATGAGTTCGTAACCTTTAACGGAAGGGCCTTCGACTGCCCCTTCATACTCATACGGAGTGCGGTCCACAGGCTGAGGCCCACGAGGGACCTCATGCCCAACAGGTATAACGGCAGGCACATAGACCTCCTCGACCAGCTCACATTCTTCGGGGCAAGCAGGCGGAAGTTCAACCTCGACATGTGGTGCAGGACATTCGGCATCCCAAGCCCAAAGACCGATATCACGGGCTACGAGATAAAAGACCTCTTCGACTCGGGCAGGTACGCGGATATCGCAAGGTACTGTGTCGGAGACCTCAGGGCCACGAAGGAACTCCTGCGCCGGTGGGAACAGTATATAAAATTCTCACCCTCATAGGGGTTCGAGGCTCACCCCGGCGACCGAGACCACGGCCTTGCCAGTTGCAAAAACCCTGAATTCGTAAATAAGATTCCCTTGCTTGTTCTCTCCGGCCTCGAAGTCTATGGAATGCTCCCGCCACTCTGGGGCTACGAGCCCCTGCGACATTGGGGCTACGAGCCCCTGCGACATTGCCGCTTTCTCTGCGGGCACGCTTGCGGTCTGTAAGGTCGAAGTCTTTTGAGCCGCCACATCGGTCATCGTCACATCCAATACCGCGGCCTCCTCTTTATTGGGGCCTTCCACCCGGAGGAGGAACCTCACCCTGTAGCGCCCCTCCCTTAGGGCCCAGTAAGGGCCGTAAAGGAGCAGTCCCCTTTCGCCCGGCCCTGCCCGGAGGGCGTCGCCGTCGAGCCTGCCGATTGCGTGCGGGGTCGTTTCCGAGATTTTAACCGAGGGCAGGTTTGCCTTCATGATGTTATACGGCCATTCGTATATCGTCTTTTCCTGAAACTTCAGGGTCCGCGAGGGCCTGCCGTACATGCGCTCAAGGACCACGGGGCTCAGGTATGAAAACCCGGAACCCATTTCCCCCGGCAGGATGTCGTCCGGAACGAGCAGGAATGTGGCGCCTTCGTGCCGGGAGGGAGCATACCAATCCGCCTTGTTCGTCCAGTTATACTGCTTTATCGTAAGGCCGTCGAAGTAAACCGGCCTTATCCTGATTTCATTGCCCGAAAAAACAGTAACGATGTTGGAATTCCAATAAGTCGAAAACCCGTAAGTAAGACCCTGTTTTTTCAGGTATCCGTTGAGCGCCTCCTGATTTTGTTCCGGGGCCTTCGTTGCGAAGCCTTTATAAATGCCGAAGACTGCGGATAAGACGAAAAGGACCGTTATGAGACCGGCATACACCCTGTTGACAGAGCCGACCGAAACGGCTAAAAATACCGCAAAGGCATAGACAAAGGGGATTAGATACCTGCCTGCAGTCACGGACTTCGTCAGGAAAGAGAGGCTTAAAACAGCCATTACGGAAACCCAATAAACGATAAAGAGCCTTTGTAAGGCGTCCCCTTTTTTAGCTGAAATCAGGGCTCCGGCAATCACGGCCCCTAAGAGAGGGAGGCCCGTCGGTGCAGGCTCGAAAAACCCGGCAAGGGTACTGCCGTAAAAGGCGAGGTTGCTCTTCACATCCGCAAACGAGGAGACCGCATCCGAAGGCAGTCTCGATAAATAAAGTCCGAATGCGCTTACGACATCCTGAAGGAGAAGGCCGGAAACAGCCGGTACGCTCAGGGACGCCAAAAGCATAAGCCCCGTGCGCACACCCAAACTGCCCGCCCTGAGAACCTTCATGGCCGCATATGCAACCGTAAGGGGGACCGTGAATATGAAAACAAAATAAGGGTCCGAGAAAACAGTCAGCGTGGATACGACGGTAAGCGCCGCAATGTAACGGCCAACCCCTTTGCCCGATTCCCGCCTCCGTTAAATCAGGACTATAAGCAGAAGGCAAAAGAGTGCCATGCCGATGGTCCCGACATGTATGTTGTTCTGTAATAAGACCGAAGATGCACTCGCCGGAAGACAGAGGAGGGCGGCAGTTGAAATCACCCCTGCCTTCCTTCCGAAGACCGTGTGTACTAAGACCGCGGCAAGCGCAACGGTCGAAAGAAAAATCACAAACGCCCCTACCTTCAAGGTAAGCGGGGTCATGCCAAAGATAAGGCCGAGGGCGAAATATACAGGGAAATCGGTAAAGAGATAGGAGTTCGTCACCAGATACCAGCCCTTAAGAAGGAAATTGCCGTTTTCCATGATGTCCCAAAAGAGGAGGGCAGGCGTGGCGTCGTCACTGCTCAGGGCGTGGTTCAGGGCCATGAAGAGCTTTGAGACAAGGCCCAAAAGTCCGAGCGGGACGAAGACGAAAAGATATTTATCCGTTTGATGCCGCAAGGCCTTGCCTTATTGTTTCTTCGGCACCTTCTGCCAGTCCTTGAGGAACCTCTCTATGCCTATGTCCGTGAGAGGGTGTTTGAGGAGCTGGAGAATCACGGCATAGGGGATGGTCGCCACATGTGCGCCCATCCTTGCGGCCTCTACGACATGGAGCGGGTTTCTGATGCTTGCCACGATGACCTCCGTCCCGAACGGGTAGTTTTCGTAGATTTCAAGGATTTGGGCTACGAGGTCCATTCCGGTTGAGCTTATGTCGTCGAGCCTCCCGACAAAAGGACTAACATATGTGGCCCCGGCCTTTGCGGCAAAAAGGGCCTGTGTCGGGGAAAAAACGAGCGTTACATTGGTCTTTATCGCCTTTTGGGAGAGCTGTCTTACGGCAACGAGCCCCTCGTCCGTCATCGGTATCTTTACGACAATGTTTTTATGGATTTTCGAAAGTGCCTCGGCCTCCGCGACCATCTCGTCTGCCTTCATGCTCACGGCCTCTGCGCTTATGGGGCCGTCAACGATGGAGGCTATCTCTCTTAGGAGTTCTACCGGCTCCCTGCCCTCTTTCGAGATGAGCGAGGGGTTTGTCGTAACCCCGTCTATGACGCCCATCCGCCATGCCTTTCTTATCTCGTCCGGGTTTGCGGTGTCGATGAATACCTTCATAAATCCTCCTTCTAAGGATAAATGACCTCTGTCCTCTATTTAGGAAGGGGACACTGTCCCCTCATTTTACCGGTTTTATAGCCCTCAAGGTCAAGGCTCACGAACTTATAGCCCAGGGCAAGGAGCTTTTCCATGACAAGGTTTCTTATCTCCGGAGAGAGCATCCGCTCTATTTCACGGGCGGAAAGCACAATCCGGGCCGTATCTCCGTGGTGCCTGACACGGAGCGGGCCGCCGAAGCCCGTCTCCCTGAGGGCCTTCTCCGCAGAGGCAACCGTCTTTAACGCATCGGGGGTTATCCTCACCCCGTGGGGGAACCTCGATGCAAGGCAGGGCGAGGCGTGCCTCTCCCATGTGGGAAGCCCAAGGTGTCTTGACACTTCTCTTATTTCCTTTTTCGTAAACCCTGCCTCTATGAGCGGACTCCTTACGCGGTGAAGCCTGCCCGCCTCCATGCCCGGCCTCAGGTCGTCGAGGTCGTCCATGTTGCTTCCGTCCATCACGAAACGGAGACCTTCTCCCTGTGCAATCCCCTTTAATTTTTCGAAAAGCTCGTTTTTACAGTGGAAACATCTCCGGGGGGTGTTCGCGAGGAAATCCTCGCTTTCAAGCTCCGATGTCTTTATCACCCTGTGCGGGACGCCTGTCGTGGATGCCATGCGGACGGCGTTTTCGAGGTCGTCCTCGGGCATGGTCCCGGAGCTTGCCGTAACAGCAAGCCCCTTTATTCCGGAGAGGCTTACGGCCTTAAGGAGAAATGTGCTGTCCACCCCGCCCGAATAGGCTAAAAGCGCGCTTTCCATCCCTCGGAGAAGCCCTATGAGGGCGTCCAATTTATCTTTATGAGCCATCCGTGCCTCTTTCCCTCTTAAGCGCCCTGAAAACTACGAAGTACGCAAGGACTGCCGAGACCGCGGCCACAAGGGTCGTGCCTATTACGAAAGGCAAAAGGAGGTGGCTGAGTTCGTTAAACAGCTTTCCTACGGTCATATGGTTCCAGTCTATCTCCGGCAGGACCCTGTCCATGCCCAAAACGAGCGTTCCCACCCATGTGGAAAATGTGTATATCGGGACGATGCTCCATGGGTTTGTGACATAAACCCCCGTAATGGCCGCAAGCTTGTTGAGCCTGAAGAGCCACGCAACCAAAAGGGCAAGCACCGTGTGAAGCCCCAAAAGCGGAGACATCCCGATAAAAACGCCAGTGGAAAAAGCCATCGCGGTCCTCCGTGGCGTGTCCCTGACGCCGAGGATGCTCCTGAGTCTCTCTTTAAACTTCAAAGTGCTTGTAGCCCTCCGGCCCTAAGTCTGCGGGCATGGAGCTTCTTGCGGGGCAAATCCTCTTAAAACCTGTAGTCAACTCCGAATATGAACCCCTCGAACACATCCTTTGTGCCTGCATCGGTCTTGTAATTCTGTCTCTTGTAGCCCAAATTGGCGGATACCTTCTTTGAAAGGGCGTATATGGCACTGCCCTCATAGACGGCCAGGAGGGCGCTTTCTGTGCGGACATCTATCCTTCCTTGCTGGGTTGTCTCCTTACTTCTGAAATGCACCGGTATATAGCTTGTATTCAGGACGAGGACGACCGGGGTGTCCGGGACAGGGTAATTAATACTTACCCCGTACACGAAGCCATAGAGGCTGTAGTCGGAGTCGCTCCGGGAGTTCTGGCTTCTGTACTCGCTACTGCCCCATACCCATTTAAACCCGGTCATCAGGCCCACTCTGGGGTGCACCATGAAGCCGATGGCATAGTCGAGGTCGCTCCTCGACATGGTTTCGCTGTCGCCCTGTGCATCGATGTTCCTGAACTCATAGTCTTCCGTGCTTACGAGATAGGATATGCCCGTGAAGAACTTCCCCTTAGCGAGCCTTACGCTCGGCCCGACGAGGTACACATTGTTTTCGGCCTTCCTCTGCATGCGGCTATTGCCTTTGGGCGATATCCATGTGTTATACCATGCCCTCGCACCGATGCTCACCGAAAGGTCATCGGCGGCGGCTACAGCGCCGGCAAACGCAAAAATTGCAAGGCAAACGGCAATGGCTAAAAGTCCTTTCATAGCATCCTCCTGCGAAATGTCGTGTCTAAAAGCTCGGAAGCGGTATTACCGGTTTTTTCTCCTCTTCCGGGGGGAGCGAGTATTCCTGTTTTTCAGGTATGCTTCTTACGGTCATGCCGCTTTCCACCTTCATGGAAGAAACCTCCTTGCGGATGACTCCTGTAGAGGTCTTTTCCCTTACTGCCCTGATTTCGATTATGCCGACTTCTATCTGCTCGATGTCGACCACATCTCCGGTCTTGGGGTGACTGATGGCGCCGCCTTCCCGGATTACTATGAACTTCATGCCTTCCTTCACACCGGCCGCCCTTCCGAGGTCTATGGTGACCATGTCCTTTTTCCTTTCAATGACATAGCCCCTTACGGGGAAGGAGCTGATGATTTTTTCGCCTATTTCGGAGACCTTCGGCCTTAGCCCGGCGGCGCTCTCGGCCATCACATTCACGGCGGCCAGTATCGAGCCGTCCTCTACGCTTATAACCCGGGCGTTTATCTCTATATGCTTGCCCACTCCCATGACCATGCCGGTTACGATATCCCTTGCACCTAAGAGCCTGCCCAGCCTGACCGCGTTTGCCTCATCGAGCATCCCGGCGGCACCGAGCCTCTGCTCGGAGACGACCTTATCGAGGAGCCTCCGCTCGACTACATCGAACCTGCCGGTCTCGACAAAATATGTGGTGAGCCATTCGGCTACGACCCTCCCCATGCCCTGTATCTCGGCCCCGGCGCCCTCGGTCTGAAAGTCCAGCACCGCGATTCTGGTCTTCCTCGAATCCGAGGCAGAGGGGCAGTTTATCCCGGCGGCCAAGCAACCAATAAGCAACACCGTCATAAACAAGGACTTCGTCATCGGTTATAGCTTACATATTCCGCTTTTTCGCTGTCAATGTCCCGAATTACCCCAAATTTGCCGATAGACTTTAGCGCCTCCTCATCCTTCGCGCATCCACTTCCGGTTCTTCCTTTAAACTTCAAAGTGCTTGTAGCCCTCCGGCCTTACGGGCCTATGCCTGCCTCTCCGGTCTACGAGCATGAGGCCGGACTTTGCGACCTCGCCTATGCAAATGGCATTGCGGATTCTGTGCGGCGATGTGAACAGGAGTTCGTAGTCTTCCCCTCCCTTGAGGGCGAGGGGAAGGGGGTCGAGCCCTAAATAACCTGCCAAGGTCTTCACCTCCAAAGAAACCGGGATTTTCTCCTCGTAAATCCTTGCCCCGACCCTGCCCTCCGTGCAGAGCCTCACGAGGTCTATCGAAAGCCCGTCGCTTATGTCTATCATGGCCGTTGCATGGCGCTTGAAGCCCTTCGGGTCCCTCGCAACCGGCTGGAGATGCCTTTCAAGGAGTGGCCTTAATAAGGCCCATTTAAACGGTTTATTAACAGGTTTTTTCAGGTCAACCGGCCTTCCGATTCTTTTCAGAAGCTCAAGCCCCATTGCCGAATCCCCAAGCGGGCCCGTCACATATATGAAGTCCCCGGGTCTTGCGCCCCCCCGTTTCACCGGCCTGCTTACATGCCCTATAAGGGTTGCCGAAAGCACCGCAACCGGGGCCGACGAGAGGTCTCCGCCCACAAGCTCCGCCTTGTAAAACCTTAGCGCCTCGCCTACCCCATCGAGCAGTGCATCGAGGAAGGACTCCTCGGTTTCGGGCCGAAGCGCGAGGCCGAGCAGGGCGTAAGAGGGGCTACCTCCCATCGCATATATGTCGCTTACATTTACCGAGACGAGCTTAAAGCCCAACTGAAACGGCGTTATATACGAAAGGTCGAAGTGCACCCCCTCGACCATCATGTCCGTTGTAAGGGCGAGGTTTCCGCGGGGAGAGATGACTGCGGCATCGTCCCCGATGCCGACCCTGAGGGCACCCCCCTTTCCGGGAAACCGCCTTTTTATAGCCTCAAGCAGTGAAAGCTCCCCTATGCCGGAGAGCCTCATTTCTTTGTCTTGGCCTGCTTTTTACCGGCGAGTGCGTGTTTAAGGACATCGTCCATCGTCTCTACGGGTATGAACTCCATGTCCTTTTTTATGTACTTGGGGATTTCCTCCAAGTCCTTTTTATTCCTTGCCGGGATGATGACCCTTTTTATGCCCATCCTCTTTGCGGCCAAGGCCTTTTCCTTGAGGCCGCCGATAGGGAGCACCCTTCCCCTGAGGGTGACCTCGCCGGTCATTGCGATGCTTCGTTTGACCGGTCTGCCAGTAAGGGCCGATGCTATCGAGGTGGCCATCGTGATGCCTGCCGACGGGCCGTCCTTGGGGGTGGCGCCTGCCGGCACATGGATGTGTATATCTACCTTTGAGAAGACATCCTCTTTTATGTCCAATTTCTTTGCCTTGGACCTCACATAGCTCAGCGCCGCATGGGCGGATTCCTTCATCACATCGCCCAATTGGCCCGTGAGGGTGAGACTCCCCTTGCCCTTCATCGTGGTTGCCTCCACATAGATGATGTCCCCGCCGGTCTCGGTCCATGCAAGGCCGGTCGAGACCCCGACCTCGTCCTTTGCCATTTCCTCTTCGGGCAGGAACTTCTGGACCCCCAAGAATGCGCTCAGGTTCCTCTGCGTTATCACGAACCTCTTTTCCTTGCCTTCGGCTATCTTCCTTGCGACTTTCCTGCAGAGGTTGGCTATCTCCCGTTCGAGGTTCCTCACGCCGGCCTCTCTCGTGTAATGGGAGATTGTCGCCATGAGCGCGGAGTCCGTAATCTTAAGGACCTTTTCGGTTATGCCGTGCTCGCCGAGCTGTTTCGGAATGAGATAGTTCTTTGCTATGCCTGCCTTTTCCTCTGCGGTATAGCCGGAGAGGTGTATTATCTCCATCCTGTCCCTGAGGGGGCCGGGGATGGTGTCCATGAGGTTTCCGGTCGTGATGAACATGACATTGGAAAGGTCAAAGGGCACGGCCAAGTAGTGGTCCATGAAGGAGTTGTTCTGCTCCGGGTCCAAGACCTCAAGGAGGGCGGAAGACGGGTCGCCCCGGAAGTCCGCCCCTATTTTGTCTATCTCATCGAGCATGAAGACCGGGTTGTTGGTGCCGGCGGTTTTTATGCCCTGTATTATCCTTCCGGGAAGCGAGCCCACATATGTCCTTCTGTGGCCCCTGATTTCCGCCTCGTCCCTTACGCCGCCCAAGGACATTCTCACGAACTCCCTTCCCAATGACCTCGCTATGGACCTTCCGAGCGAGGTTTTTCCGACCCCGGGCGGGCCGATGAAGCAGAGGATGGGGCCTTTCATCTTCTCCTTGAGTTTCCTTACGGAGAGGTATTCGAGGATGCGCTCCTTGACCTTTTCCAGGTCGTAGTGGTCTTCGTCGAGGACCTTTTTAGCGGCCTTTATATCGAGGAGGTCCTTCGTCGACTTTGCCCACGGCAGTTCGACCATCCAGTCGAGGTATGTCCGGACGGTTGCGGCCTCGGCGCTGTCGGGGTGCATCTTCTGGAGGCGCCTCACCTGTTTTTCGGCCTCCTTCAGCACCTTTTCCGGCATCTTAGCCTCGTCGAGCTTTTTTCTGAACTCCCTCACTTCCTCGGCCCGCTCGTCTATATCGCCCAATTCCTTCTGTATGGCCTTCAGTTGTTCCCTGAGGAAGTACTCGCGCTGCGTCTTGTCTATCTCGCCCCGCGCCTCGGTCTGAATCTTCTGCTGGACGATAAGGAGCTCTATTTCCCTGCTCATTATATCGCTTACCTTCTTGAGGCGCTTCACCGGGTCGTCTATCTCGAGGACTTCCTGCGCCTGGTCGGTCTTGAGCCCTATGTTGGAGGCCACGAGTTCCGCAAGCCTCCCGGGCTCGTCTAAGTTTTCTATGACGACCATGATGTCGGGCATGATGCTCTTGCCGAGCGAGACGGCCTTGTCGAGCATCTCCCTCACATTCCGAACAAGGGCCTCTATCTCTATGGTTATCTCCCCGGTCTTTTCCTCCGGCATCTTCTCTATGGAGGCCGCATAAAAGGGCTCAAGCTGGGAGTATTCCGCCACCTTTGCCTTCGTGAGGCCCTGAACGAGTATCTTCACCCTTCCGTCCGGAAGCTTGAGCATCCTCATAATCTGGGCCACGACCCCGGTCTTGTAGAGGTCCACGGGCGTGGGGCTTTCCACCGTCATGTCCCTCTGGGTGACGAGCATTATCAGCTTGTGCGAGCCGTAAGAATGCTCTATGGCCTTTATGGACATCTCCCTGCCCACGAAAAGCGGCAGTATCATAAACGGGAATACCACTATATCCCGGACCGGAAGGACCGGAAGGGTCTCGGGTATGCTTACCTCTTTTTCTTCTTTCTCGTCGGCCTTTGTCGCCATGCCTATCTCCTTAGGCCCTGCGCCGTCTTGAGGAGGAATTTCCTGAACCCGTCGGAGAGTTCCGGGTTTTCGAGGGCCAGCTCGACCGTGGCCTGAAGGAAGCCCAACTTGTCTCCGGCGTCGTAGCGCCTGCCCGTATAGAGGAAGGCGTATATAGCGGTCTTCTTAAGAAGGCCCTTGAGGGCGTCCGTAAGCTGGACCTCGCCTCCTTTTCCGGGCGGAAGTTTATCGAGGACATCGAACACATCCGGCGTCAGGAGATATCTCCCTATGATGGCGAAATCGGACGGTGCTTCCCCGGCGGAGGGTTTCTCCACGAGGTCTTCGACCCTGTATACCCCGTCGGCCTCCTTCTTTCCTGCTATCACGCCGTACTTGCTTATCTCGGCCTTCTGGACCCTCATCACGCAGAGGATGGGGCATTTGAGCCTGCCGTAGAGCCTTATCATTTCCGCAAGGGGGCTTTCCTTCGGGGGGATGATGTCGTCGCTTAAGAGGACCGCAAAGGGCTCGTCCTTCACAAAGGGCCTTGCGCAGAGTATTGCGTGTCCGAGGCCGAGTGCGGCCTTCTGCCTGATATATGCGAAGTTTATATGGCTCAGTTTGCTTATCTCCTTGAGGAGCTTTTCCTTCCCGCTTCGCTTGAGGTTTTCTTCGAGCTCGATTGCGGAATCGAAGTGGTCTTCGATGGCCCGCTTGTGCTTTCCCGTGATTATGAGGAACTCCTCGAGGCCGCAGGCCCCTGCCTCTTCCACCGCATATTGTATCATCGGCTTGTCCACGACCGGGAGCATCTCCTTCGGGGACGCCTTTGTGGCGGGCAGAAACCGGGTGCCTAACCCCCCCGCCGGCAGTATGGCCTTTCTGAGAAGCCTCTCCATCTCCTTACCCAAGGATTATTCTACCACAATTTCAGCCGGTGGCCGACGCTTACGCGCCGGAGGCGACGACCTCCGCAAGCTCTATCTCGAAGGTAAGGTCCTTGCCTGCAAACGGGTGGTTCGCATCGAGGGTTATAACATCCGCCGAAACCCCGGTTACGAGGACATTTAAGATCGTCCCGTCCGGCTGGGTGAGCTGGAGGTGAAGCCCGACCTCCGGCTTTATGTGCTGCGGGAACTTGGCCGGCTCGACCTTTATCATGAAGTCCTCGTTCCTCGAGCCGTAGGCTTCCTCCGGAGTCAGCCTGACGGTTTTCCTTTCGCCCGCGGACATCCCGAGCACCGCTTTTTCGAAGCCCGTAACGACCTGACGCCTGCCCGTCGTAAACTCAAGAGGCTCCCTTCCGGCCGAGGTGTCGAATACCGTGCCGTCATCCAACTTCCCGGTGTAATGGACCCTTACCGTGTCTCCGCTTTTTACGGTCTGCATAAAATCCTCCTCTGAATTTTGTTTCCCCGGCGGGCTCTGTCCCCAAAGTTAGTGTAACATACTAAAAGGGTTGGAGTATCGCCCGCCTCTCGCTTGACCTTCGGCAGGCTGAAAGGACATAATAAGTGAGCAGACATGAAAAGGGCGCTCTGCACTTTAATTTTCCTCTTCATCTTGGCTCCTGCCGCCATGTCCGAAACGATAAAGGTTCTCATTTTGGACGGGAACTTCAGCCGCATGCCCGAAAATGGCGAAAAGCTCAAAAGGCTCGATGCCATAAAAGGCGAGCTCCTCATAGGCTATGCACGCTACAAGGGGAGCATCGAGGTCTGGCAGGGAGACGAGAGCCTTTATCTCGTAAGCGAGATGCCGCTTGAGGAATACATCGAGGGGGTCGTGGCCTCCGAGATAAGCGAGGCATGGGAGATGGAGGCCATAAAGGCCCAGGCGGTCGTCGCAAGGACATACGCCCTGAATATGAAGTCTAAAAACAAGGGCAGGAAATTCCACATCACATCCTCGGTCATGCACCAGTCATTCAAGGGCAACAATTCTTCCGAAAACAGGCGGGTGGCATATGCGGTCAAGACCACCGCCGGGGAAATCCTCACATACAAAGGCGACCTCGTAGAGGCCTATTATCATTCCACATGCGGGGGCACGACCGAGGACCCGGCGGAGGTCTTCGGCAAGAGCTACCCGTATCTTACGCCCGTGAAATCCGAATGCTCTCTCTCTCCCTATCAGTCATGGCAGAGGCGCATCCCCCTTGCCGAAGTAGAGAACGCCCTCGGCTTAAAGGGCATCACCGACCTTGTCGTGAAGTCAAAGACGGTAACCGGAAGGGCAAAGGAGATTGCGGTCGTAACCTCATCCAACAGGCCAATCGAGGCGACCGAGCTCAGGAAGAAATTAGGCTGGAAGAAACTGCCGAGCACGAATTTCACCTTGAAAGTGGAGGACGGCACTGCCGTCTTCGACGGCAAGGGCTACGGCCATGGCGTCGGCCTCTGTCAGTGGGGCGCCCTCGAGATGGCCAAATCCGGAAAGACCTACACGGAAATACTCATGCGCTATTTCCCCGGTGCGGCCATAGAGCTTTATGAGGCTCGGTGATTTCGACTTCTCCCTGCCGGAACGCCTCATAGCATCCGAGCCCGCACCCGATAGGGACGGCTCGAGACTCCTCGTTTTAAGCAAAGAAGGCATGGAGCACAGGCGTTTCCGGGACATCGCGGACTACCTCCACGAGGGCGATATGCTCCTCCTTAACGACACCAAGGTCCTGCCGGCAAGGCTCCGGGCGGTAAAGCCCACCGGAGGCTGGCTCGAGATGCTCCTTCTGAAGGAGACCGCCTCCGGATGGGAAATCCTCTGCCGGGGCGGATACTCCGGAAAGGTCCGCATAGCCGGACATGAGGCCGAAATCGCCAAAGGCAGGCTCTTGAGGTTCCCGGGCTCCAAAGAGGAGCTTCTCGGCGCCGGCGAGGCGCCCCTTCCACCCTACATAAAGCGAAGGCCCAACGAGTCCGATAAAGAGCGCTACCAGACCGTTTATGCAAGGGTCGAAGGCTCCATAGCCGCACCCACGGCAGGTCTTCATTTCACCGGGGAACTCCTTGAGAAAATAAAGGCAAAAGGCGTCCTCGTAAGATATCTTACGCTCCATGTGGGCAGGGGCACATTCAGCCCCGTTAGGGCGGACCCTATAGAAGGGCACAGGATGGAGCCGGAATACTTCGAGATGCCCGCGGGCCTGCTCGAAGAAATCAGGGCGCTTAAAGCGGCGGGTGGCAGACTGTTTGCCGTGGGCACGACCGTAACGAGGGCCGTAGAGTGGGCGGCAGGGCATGGCCCCCTTGCGTGGGGGCACTGCCCCCTATATATTTATCCGGGCTTCAGGTTCAGGGCGGTAAGCGCGCTTATAACGAATTTTCACCTGCCCTGTTCAAGCCCCCTCCTGCTTACTGCGGCATTCGCCGGGCGTGAGCGGCTCCTTGAGGCATACAGGGCGGCAATCAGGGAAAATTATAGATTTTTCTCTTATGGTGATGCTATGCTTATTTTATGAGGCCGAACGGGTTTTTATCCCTGAGGGTAAGCGCATCCACAGTGGCCGCAGTGGCGGCCGGAGCGGTCTTTGCGCTGGGGTTCTTCGTGGGCAGGCAGACCGCGCCCCCGCCCGTGGTCGAGACACGGACGATAGAGGTGGCCCCGGAAGGGGCCACGGGCCCCCGCGATATTGGGGCTACGAGCCCGGGCGTAAGAGAGACAACCCGCTTGGAAGAGGGGGCATATACGGTTCAGGTGGGCGCATTCAAGAAGGAGTCCGACGCCATGGCCCTTAAAGCCGCCCTCGAAAAGAAAGGCTACAAGGTCTCCGTGCATTCCGGGGCCGGCGCAGATAAGACCGGGATATATAAAGTCTTGACGGGCAGGTTCAAGGACAAAAAATCCGCCGAGGCAGTGGCCTTAAAATTAAGGAAATCCGAGAGGCTCGATGCGTTCATAACTAAACTCTAAATGGAAAACACCACTGTAACCGAAGAAATAGAGCTCGATGCCGAAAAGGAACTCGAAATCCTTCACGGCGGGCTTGAGGAGAACCTCAAGCTCATAGAAGACGCCTTGGGCGTCATCATAAGTTTCAGGGGCAACAAGGTCTTCATAAAGGGCGAAGGGCGGACCGT
>CAZPPU010000009.1:7648-19549 GCA_964588515.1 uncultured Nitrospirota bacterium | reverse complement strand
GTAAGCTCCAACGCCTCCGGCTCGGGCAGTTTTTTCCCGCCGGCCATCACAAGCGGCACCGGGCATGTGTTTACTACACGCTCGAAGCCCTCGCAGTAGTATGTCTTTACGAAGTGTGCGCCTAACTCCGCGGCGATTCTACATGCAAGGGAAAGATACCGGGCATCCCTTGCCATGTCCTTCCCGACTGCCGTGACGGCAAGCACCGGTATACCGTATTTTTCACCGGCATCAACGAGCCTTGAGAGGTTTATGAGGGTCTGATGCTCGTGCGGGGCGCCCACATATACGGAAAGCGCAACCGCCGAGACATTGAGCCTTATTGCATCCTCCATGGCCACAGTGATGTCTTCGTTACTTAGCTCCGTAATGATGCTCTGCCCGCCCGAGACCCTCAGGCATAGAGGGGTGTTATACGCAAGCGCCGGGTCTACCGATGTCCTCACCGCGCCCCTCGTGGGCATAAGGGCGTCCGCATAGGGTAAAAGCGGGGTGATGGTCTTTCTCAGGTTTTCAAGCCCTGTCGTCGGGCCTAAGAAATAGCCGTGGTCTACGGCAAGCATCACCGTCCTTCCGGTATCGGGCTTGATGATTCTCGAAAGCCTGTTTTTAAGTCCCCAGTCCATGTAAAACCTCCTTTGAAATTAAGTATCCTGTCGAAAAACATCAGAGCGATCTTTAAATAATTCAATAACTGTCCTTCGGTCTCCGGTTTGTGCAGTTAAGACCTGTCTGCTATCTATAATTTTTCTCTTCACTCAGTCAGTGCTAAGATTCCATTGTTAATTTACTTTTAATGTTTCCATGAGCTTCAAACTTTTATGCAATTGCATTTGAATGGTAAACTTAAAACCTTCAGGTGTTAAGTAAACATTTTGGTCTGTTTTAGCCAATAAGCCTAAATCAACTACATAATTAGAATACATTCTTGTTGCATTATATTTTGCTTTATCAGTTTGCCAGTCAAAAAACTTTCCAGAATGATAAGTGAAATATTCATAAAGTTGACGCATCGGCACGGGATATGTATTTCTAGATAAAGCAAAAGCGGCTTCAACTACCGATGCAATTCCTAATATTACAGAAGATTCGTAGGGGTTTTGTATCACAAAATATTTTATTAATTCGGCCTGCCTATCACTCAATCTATCCATATAATTAAAATCTCGTGCTTCATAATACTTTTCTCCCAAATCCGATAAGGAAATAACATCGGAATTTGGAACCCAGTTGATTAGCCTTAACTCGCCAGCAAATTTTATTTTGTTATAAAGAGTTTTTTTAGAATCTTTAACTATATTTTGTAATTCTTTGACGCTGTTTGTCCCTTTTAATTCATAGATGACTTTATTAATTAAATGAAGATTCCATATGCCGATATCGATTGGCTTAATCTCAACAAAAGAAGCTATGGGTCTAAGATTTTGATAAAAATATTTCAGTATCTCCTCGGGGTTATAATCAAGACAAACAACTCCTTCTTGAATGCCGACTTTTTTTTGATTTTCGTTAATCGAAGTGCAAAGCAAATAGGGTTGAATTTCGCATTGTAATAATTTTCCAGATTTCTGGAAATCAATCAAATCTTGCTTGTACTGTAAAACTTGTTGAATATGTTTTTTATTGAAAGACGTTACTTTAAGCTCAATCAATAGGAATTTCGTTTTGAAGGCGTAGAGCATATCAAGCCTTCCTGAAGGAATCAGTATTTGACGACCCATTAGTCTTGGCTCGTCATCAAGATTTAAAATCTTTTTGGTCAATACAGGAGCGCTTACTAAGATATCCTCTATTTGTGTCTCTCTAATATCCATTAATCACCCAAATAGGGATAAAATTTCTGCTCGTCTACGATTCCCATCCTTTCAACGAACCATTCCATCATAATATCTCTAATCTCACCTATCATTTCTATGTTCCATTCAATATTTTTGTCAGTTGGATTTACTGATTGAATAAGTTGAAAAATCGCATTATCAACAAAATCTTGTCTTTTGGTCTGTTCATCAGTTAATTCTTTCATAGCCATGACTCCTATCGCTGAATTTCTTTGCAGACAAACTCTTCACCATAGTTGCCGGTAGGCTATTTTAACATTATTGGACACTACCATTTCACCCCCACGGCTCTATTATAACCTTCATAGAGTCCTCTCCCCGTTCCGTAAGCTGAAAGCCCCTCTGCGTTTCGGAAAGCGGGAGCCTGTGCGTTATCATGTCCCTGACATTGACCTTCTTTTGATGTATAAGCTCCATCGCGGTCATGTGCTCGTGATAGTTGGCCGCATAAGTAGATGTGAGGGTAATCTCCTGCCGCCAGAAAAGGTCGTTTACCGGAAGCGGGACCGTCCCCCCGCCGCTTAAGGGCGCAAAGAAAAGCACCGTCCCTCCCCTGTCCAGGGACCTGAGCGCCTGCTCTATGGCGGAAGGCGCTCCGGCACAGAGTATGACGAGGTCTGCGCCCCTGCCGTTTATCTTTTTAAACTCATCGGGCACATTTTTAGAGACATGTATAATCTCATCCGCACCGAGCGACTTTGCGGCCTTAAGTCTGAATTCCTTTATGTCCGTAGCGACTACAAGAGACGCGCCCAATGCCTTTACAAGCTGTATGTGAAGGAGCCCGGAGATTCCGGAGCCTATCACAAGCACGCTTTTGCCGATGGACATCCCCGCCAACCTCTGGCCCCTGTAAACGCATCCCAACGGCTCTATGAAAGTGGCCTCCTCGTATGACATATCATCGGGGATAGGATACACGCCCCTGTCCACATTTATTTTAGGAAGTCTCACATATTCGGAGAACCCTCCGGGATAAAACTTCGTTGTCCTTAATGTCTCGCATACGGTATGGTGGCCGTTCAGGCAGTAACGGCAGGTGTTGCACGGCACATGGTGGCTTGCGGAGACGCGCTGACCGACCTTATATTTCGTCACGCCTTCGCCGATTTCGACTATCTCGCCTGCTATCTCGTGCCCTAAGACCGAGGGGCCTTTCCCGGCCCTGTACCAGCCCATGACATCACTGCCGCATATGCCGCTTGCATGGATTTTTAAGAGGATTTCGCCTTCGCCCGGGGACGGCCGTGCCATGTCTTGAAGCCTCACATCGTTGTTTGCATAATACATTGCTACGCGCAAGCGCAGACCCTCCCGGAATATGACTTTAACCTAACGGCCATGCGATGTCAACGGCTTGCGATTCCATGGCCTATATTTTTATAATTAACACTCCATGAAGGCAAGGGTATCGGTAATAGGCGCAGGCAATGTAGGCGCAACGCTTGCCGGGATGCTCGCCCGAAGCGGGCTTGCCGATGTCGCGCTCTTCGACATCGTAGAGGGAATGCCCCAGGGGAAGGCGCTCGATATAAGGCAGGCATGTGCGCTTTGGGGCTCGGCCTCCCGCATCACAGGCACAAACGGCTATGAAGACACCCGCGGTTCGGATTTAGCGTTAATACCCGCGTGGCTTCCGCGAAAGCCCGGCATGTCGAGGGACGACCTCCTCAAGGCCAATGCAACGATAGTCGCGGGGGCGGTGGAGCAGGTCGCCCGGCTTTCTCCTTCGGCCATAATCGTAGCGGTCACAAACCCTGTTGATGCAATGGCGTATCTTGCATGGAAGGCCGCGGGGTTTCCGCCAAAGAGGGTCGTGGGGATGGGCGGGGCGCTCGATTCGGCAAGGCTCAGGGCCTTCATCTCTATGGAGCTTGGAGTTTCGCCTTCGGATGTCTCTGCGACTGTCATAGGAAGCCACGGAAATGAGATGGTCCCGCTTACGAGGCTTGCCTCCGTGGGGGGGATTCCGCTTACGGAACTTCTTGAAAAGCAAAAGATAGAGGCCATAGTCCAAAGGACGAGGCAGGCGGGCGCAGAGATAGTCTCCCTGCTTAAGACCGGAAGCGCATACGCCGCTCCCGCCGCATCGGCATTCGAGATGCTCAAGGCGGTGCTCCTCGATGAAAAAAGGGTTCTTCCATGCTCGGCATATCTTGACGGGCAATACGGGGCAAAGGGCATCTTTGCGGGCGTGCCTGCCGTTTTGGGGAAAGAAGGAGTGGAAAAAGTCGTTGAAATATCTCTCGATGAGATGGACAAGTCCGCCTTTACGCGCTCCGCAGAGGCGATAAAGACGCTCATAGATAAATTATAGGAGGACTTTAAATGCAAAGGACGCTATCCATAGTGAAGCCCGACGGCGTCGGAAAGAACATCATAGGCGAGGTCATAGGCAGGTTCGAGAAGGCAGGGCTTCGGGTCTCCGCCCTCAAGATGCTCAGGCTTACGATGGGAGAGGCCAAGGGGTTTTATATCGTCCACAGGGAAAAGCCCTTCTACGGAAGCCTCGCCGAATTCGTCTCAAGCGGCCCCGTCGTCGTGATGGTCGTAGAGGGTGATGACGCCATAAAGAAGGTAAGGGATATAATGGGCGCAACGAACCCGAAGGACGCAAGGCCCGGCACCATAAGGGCGGACTTTGCCGAAGGCATAGAGCGCAACATCGTCCACGGCTCGGACTCCCCGGAGTCCGCCTCATACGAGATACCGTTTTTTTTTTTTTTTTTGGAGATAATGGAGAGGAGGTAGAAAATGGATTATTTCGTCATGGAAGAGCAGGTAATGATAAGGCACCTCGCCCGGCAGATAGCCGAGGAAAAAGTCGTGCCGGTAAGAGAGGGGCTCGACGAAAAAGAGGAGTGCCCGTGGGAGATTATGAAGCACCTTGCGCAGTCCGACATGTTCGGAATTTTCATACCGGAAGAGTACGGCGGACTCGGCAAGGGCGCGCTTGAGCTTTGCATTGCCGTAGAGGAGCTTTCGAGAGCCTGTCTCGGCGTCTCCACGACTTATGCCGCCAATGCATTGGGCACATACCCGATACTCCTATTCGGCTCGGACGCCCAGAAAAAGAAATACCTCCCGGGTATAGCCTCAGGCAAAAGGCTCGTGGCCTTCGGCCTTACCGAGGCCAATGCAGGCAGTGATGCAGGCGGCATTCAGACGACGGCAAAGTCCGACGGGGGCGAATATGTCCTCAACGGCACAAAACAGTGGATAACAAACGGCGGCGAGGCCGAGGTCTACACAATCATAGCCATTACGGACAGGGCAAAGGGCATGAGGGGCGCATCCGCCTTCATCGTGGAGAAAGGCGCCCCCGGGTTTTCGTTCGGCAAGAAGGAAAAGAAGATGGGCATAAGGGCATCCGCAACGAGGGAGCTTGTATTTGAAAACTGCCGCATACCCAAAGAAAACCTCCTCGGCAAAGAGGGCCTCGGGTTTATAGTTGCGATGAAAACGCTCGACAACTCACGGACGGGCGTAGGCGCACAGGGCGTGGGCGTAGCGCAGGGCGCATTCGACGAGGCCCTGAAGTTCGCAAGGCAGAGGGTGCAGTTCGGACATCCCATCATAGGCTTTCAGGCCGTCCAGCACATGCTTGCCGACATGGCAACGGAGATAGAGGCGGCAAGGGCGCTCGTCTACTCAGTCGCCCGGTACATAGACAGCGGGGCGAAGGACATAACAAAGGCGTCGGCCATCGCAAAGCTCTTCGCCACGGATATAGCAATGAAGGTTACGACCAATGCCGTTCAGGTGATGGGCGGCAGTGGCTATATGAGGGAATACCCGGTAGAGAAGATGATGCGGGATGCAAAGATCCTTCAGATATACGAGGGCACAAACCAGATACAGAGGAATGTCATAGGACAGGCATTGATTAAAGAGGCGGCGAGAGGGGGTTAGGATAAGGGTTCCGTTACTTATGAGCGGGGGGAGCTTTTGAAGCATGCTGAGGTTGAAGTGAGGGGGGTGCCGACTCAAGCCCTGCTATCCTAAGCAGGGTTTTCCCTTCTTAGGCGTTCACCTTCCCCGAGCATGTCTTCTGAAGAATCCGGCGGCCCCGGTCTTGCCCATCTTCCCCTCTGCCACTGAACGGACCATGGCCTCAAAACTTTCCTCGTCGGCATGGAGCCCTACCCCGTTCATCATGAGGAAAACAACAGCCGCCACCGCTCCTGTTCGCTTATTTCCGTCCACAAACGGATGATTACGAATGATATGAAACAGATAAGCGGCGGCCATTTCGTAGATATCCCCATGAAGATAATCCTCGCCTAACCCTGCGGCAGGCACTGCCACGGCGGACTTCAATAACTCGATGTCCCGGATGCCTGGATGCCCACCATACCGCTCTATCTGGTCGCGGTGGATTTCAATAACCTCATCGAGTCCGAGGAATAGAGGCTCCTTCAACCGGCAAGCCTCTTAAGCGCATGCCCATACTTCTTGTTAGTCTTTTCAAGAGCCGCCTGAAACCGACGCCTGCGTTTTTCATCCATTACCGGAGAGATTAGCAGAATCTTGCCGTCTGTTGAGATATCAAGAGGCGTCTTGGCGTCGATATTGAGGATATCGAGCACCCCTTTGTCTATAACAAGCGCCATGCTGTTGCCGTGCTTAGTCAATTTTTTAATCATAACCCAATCCTCCTATGATTCTACTTTGTAGTAACAATGTATCACTATAATCGTATTTTGTCAAGCGCCTTAACCGAGCCGTGTCTTATCCCCACCGTCTTTGCATGCGCATCGAGGCCTTCGGCGAGGGCTAAGGTCTCGACCGTCCGGGCGAGGCGCATGAAGCCCCCCCTTGAAAACTCAATCAGGCTTGAGCGTTTGATGAAGTCGTAGACCCCAAGCGGGGAGAAGAACCGGGATGTGCCGCCTGTGGGGAGGGTGTGGTTGGGCCCTGCGGCGTAATCCCCCATGGGTTCGGGAGACCACGGGCCTAAGAATATCGCGCCTGCATTTTTTATATGCGGCAGGAGACTTCCGGGCCTGCGTGTCATGATTTCGAGGTGCTCAGGGGCAATAAGGTTTGAAATCTCAACGGCCTTTTTCAGGTCCTTTACGATTACGATTGCGCCGTAGTTTTTAAGCGAGGCCGAGGCTATGGCCTTTCTCTTAAGAAGTCCTTTCTGTCTTTTAAGCTCTGCCATAACCCCTTCTGCGAGCGATGGGGAGTCGGTTATGAGGGTCGAGCTTGCAAGCTCGTCGTGCTCGGCCTGACTCAGCAGGTCTCCTGCTATGAACTCCGGCCTTGCCGAAGAATCCGCTATTATAAGTATCTCGCTCGGCCCTGCGGTCATGTCTATGTCCGCCTCGCCGAAGACCATCCTCTTGGCAAGCGAGACATAGATGTTTCCCGGGCCGACTATCTTATCTACCCGCCTTATGGTCTCCGTGCCGTATGCGAGTGCGGCTATGGCCTGTGCGCCTCCTATAGAGTAGACCTCCCTCACGCCCAATAGGTCTATTGCGGCCATTACCGCCGGGTTGAATTCCCCGCCCGGCGCGGGCACTGTGAGGGCTATCTCTTTTACGCCTGCGACCTGAGCCGGAATCACATTCATGAGGACGGTCGAGGGGTATGCGGCCTTTCCGCCGGGCACATAGACGCCTACGCGCTCAACCGGCCTTATGACCTGGCCTAATGTAACTCCTCCTTCCGTATAAGACCATGAAGCCTCTTTCTGCTTTAAATGGAATTTCCGTATCCTCCGGGCAGAGACCTTCAGCGCCTCAAGGACATCCTTATCTACGGCCCTCGCATGCCTTTTAATCTCTCCACGGGGGATGCGGAGCGCCTTCGGTGTGAAGCCGTCGAATTTCTCCGTGAATTTAATGAGGGCCTCGTCGCCCCCGCGCCGCACAGAGGCGAGAATCTTTCTCACGGCCTCTTCTGCCTTGGGGCTTACGCCCCTTGCCCGCCTCTTAAGCCGCAGGAGGAACCGCTCGATTTCCCTTTCGCTCCTTAATAATCTCATTTTGGAACTATAAGAATATAACACGAGTCCCCCTGATTTTGCTTGCAAAAGCCTTGTTTTTTATGGTAGACTTTGCACTTAAACACACACGCCCCGGAATCTCCCCTGCCGGTCCCCCCCTCGGGGGTGCAGGGGAAAAGGGCGGAGGAAAAACCAAAAGGAGGCAGTAATGGCAGTGGCAACGATGAAGGAGCTTCTCGAGGCCGGGGTGCACTTCGGCCATCAGGTGAAGCGTTGGAACCCCAAGATGAAGAAGTACATCTTCGGGGAAAGAAACGGCATCTACATCATAGACCTTCAAAAGACTATGAAGGGACTCGAGGACGCCTATAACTACATGCGGGAGACAGGGGCGAAACAGGGCCCGGTGCTTTTTGTCGGCACCAAAAAGCAGGCCCAGGACTCTATCTCCTCGGAGGCGATGCGGGCGGGCGCATACTTCGTGAACCAGAGGTGGCTCGGCGGAATGCTTACGAACTTTACGACGATAAAGAAGTCCATCGAGCGGCTTAAGGCCCTCGACCGGATGAAGGAAGACGGCACATACGACCTGATAACGAAGAAGGAGGTCGCGTCCCTCGAAAAGGAACGGACGAAGCTCGAAAAGAACCTAAGCGGGATAAAAGAGATGCCCGGGCTTCCGGCCGCGGTCTTCATAGTGGACCCCAAAAAGGAGCGGATAGCCGTGGCCGAGGCAAGGAAGTTAGCAATCCCGGTTGTGGCCATAGTGGACACGAATTGCGACCCGGACGAGATAGACCATGTCATACCCGGTAACGACGATGCCATAAGGGCGGTAACCCTGATAACCGGCAAGATGGCCGATGCGCTCATCGAGGGCAGGCAGGCAGTGGAAAAGGCCATGGAAAAGCCCATCGAGGCCCCGGCGGCCCCTGCGCCCGCCCCGGAGGTCCCCGCCGCACCAACCGCCGGGGCTGTCGAATGATTACTGCGGAGATGGTCAGAGAGCTGAGGGAAAAGACCGGCGCAGGCATGATGGACTGTAAAAAGGCCCTCGCCGAAAGCGCCGGGGATACGGAAAAGGCAACGGACATCCTCAGGCAGAAAGGGCTTGCGTCCGCATCCAAAAAGTCGGGCCGTCAGGCGTCGGAGGGCCTCATCGCCTCCTACATCCATATGGACAAAATAGGCGTGCTCATCGAGGTCAACTGCGAGACGGACTTCGTGGCAAGGACGGAGGACTTCCGGTGCCTCGTAAAAGACCTTTCGATGCACATAGCCGCGGCAAACCCCGCTTATATCAGGCGGGAGGATGTCCCCCCGGATGCGATAGAGAGGGAAAAGGCCGTATACAGGGCGCAGGTCGAGGGCAAGCCGCCCCATGTTGCGGAAAAGATAGTGGAGGGCAAGTTGGAGAAGTTCTTCGGCGAGGTCTGCCTGCTTGAGCAGGTCTTCGTAAAAGACCCCGCACAGAAACAAAAGGTCGGAGACCTTATCACCGGCCATGTCGCCAAGCTCGGGGAAAACATCGTGCTTAGGCGGTTTGCGAGGTTTCAGCTTGGCGAAAGCGAAAAGTAAGGGCGGACTGCCCGGACGCAAGGGCGGCAAACACCGCAGGGTTCTCCTTAAACTGAGCGGGGAGGCCCTGATGGGCAGGAGGCCCTTCGGCATAGACCCGGAGACCGTAAAGCACATAGCCTCCGAGATCAGGCGGACATGCGAAACGGGCGCACAGGTTGCGGTCGTCGTCGGCGGGGGCAATATCTTCAGGGGCATGGAGGCCGTCTCCATGGGCATAGAGCGGGTCTCGGCAGACAACATGGGGATGCTCGCAACCGTGATAAACGCACTTGCGCTTCAGAATGCGCTTGAGCGCGAGGGCATCGTAACCCGCGTTCAGTCCGCAATAAAGATGGAAGAGCTTGCCGAGCCCTACATAAGAAGGAGGGCCCAAAGGCACCTCGAAAAAGGCCGGGTGGTTATCTTTGCGGCAGGCACCGGAAACCCGTTTTTCACCACGGACACCGCGGCCGCGCTCAGGGCCATGGAGATAGGAGCGGATGTCATACTGAAGGCCACCAAGGTGGACGGCGTTTACTCCGAGGACCCTTTTAAAAACCCGAGGGCGAAAAAATTCGACCGCATAAGCTTCATGGATGTCTTAAACAAGGGGCTTGCCGTCATGGACTCGACCGCAATCTCCTTGTGTATGGACAACGGCCTGCCGATTGTGGTATTTAATCTGATGGGAAAAGGCAATATAAGGAATGTCGTAGCGGGCAAAAAAGTAGGCACCCTCATATGGAAGGGCGATGGAAAACGAGCTGAGGAAAAAGGCCGCTGAGAGGATGCAGGCCGCGGCAGACGCCCTCAAACGGGAGTTCGGCTCCGTAAGGACGGGCAGGGCCTCGCTTGCGCTTCTTGACGCCGTTACCGTGGATTACTACGGCACGCCCACACCCCTCAAACAGCTTGCCTCCATGAGCACCCCGGACAGCCGGAGCATACTCATACAGCCGTGGGACCCCAAGGCCATCCCCCTCGTGGAGAAGGCCGTCCTGAAGTCGGACCTCGGCCTCACGCCGGTCAACGACGGGAAAAGCATAAGGATAAACATCCCGCCCTTGACGGAAGAAAGGAGGCTCCAGCTCGTAAAGGTCGTAAAGAAAAAGGCCGAGGAGTCCCGCGTGGCCGTAAGGAACATAAGGCGGGACATAAACGAGGAGCTTAAAAAATCCGGGCACGACAAAAAAATAAACGAGGACGACCTCAAGAAGGCCCTCGACGACATGCAGAAGACCACGGATGCGTTCATCAAAAAAATAGACGAAATCCTTGCGCATAAAGAAAAGGAGATAATGGAGGTTTAAATGAACATCAATTATGTTCTTAAGGTCGAGGACGCAAAGATAGCCGACATCCAGAAGGCCCTCCAGCAGGCAGGCATCAAGGTCAGGAGCATCCAGGAAGTGCACAAAGAGGGCCAGCCCGCAGAGGAGAAAAAGAAAGAATAATGCCGAAAAAGAAGCCGAAGACAAAACCGAAGAAGACCGTTAAAAAAACCGGTACGAAGAAGGCGGCGAAAAAGTCCGTGAAAAAGCCTTCAAAGAAACCGGCAAAGGCGAAAAAGCCCGTCGGGCCTGCGAAAAAAGCGGTTATAAAGAAGCCGGTGACAAGACCGGCCCGGGGCAAGGGGAAGGTTTCCGCCGAAGAGATGGAGGCGGCAAGGAAAGAGGCCCTTAGGCGGCTCCTCGTCAAGCGCAGGGAAGAAATCGTCAGAGAGGCAAAAACCGAGATTAAAAACTATATAACAGGCGAAAATAGGCAGTTGGTCGAGACCGCACTCGATGACGGCGACTGGTCGGTCGTGGACCTTTCCGAGGACATAAGCCTGAGGAAGCTCACCACCCACAGGGAGGTGCTCCTCCGGATAGACGAGGCCCTGAGGAAACTCAGGGAGGGCACCTACGGGATTTGCGAAGAGTGCGGGGAAGAAATATCTCCCGAGAGGCTTAGAATCCTGCCCTTTGCCATATACTGCAGGGACTGTCAGGAAAAAAACGAACTCCTCGAGGCGGTCGAGAAAAAAGGAGAGCGTTAGCTAAGGGTAATACACGCGCTCAAGGAAAAGCCCTTGCGGCGGGGCCGTTGGGCCGGCAAGTCTCCTGTCGGCGGAGTTCAGAATTTCGTGGACCGAGGAGGCGGGCGTCCTTCCCCTTCCCACATCCACGAGCGTGCCCACGATGTTCCTTACCATATGCCTGAGAAAGCCGTCGGCCTCTACGGTTATCTTAAGAAAACTCCCGCCGAGCCGCCATGCAAGGAAATCAAGGCCGTCCGTCCGCTCAACCGCAAGCGTCCTTAACTCCCTTATCGTGCTTTTTACGCTTGAGCCCGCGCCCATGAACGCCCTGAAATCGCGCCTGCCGATGAGCGCACCTGCCGCAAGCGACATTGCATCCGTATCGAGCCCCCACCTGACGCTCCAGATGTAGCGCCCGATAAAGGGGCTCATAGCCCCTTTTCGTGGCAGGCCGTGCCTGCCGCAGGGGCTCCCTGCCCCAATCAGGTAGATATATTTTTTCCCGACGGCATCCCTGATGGGGT
>CAZPPU010000009.1:0-7638 GCA_964588515.1 uncultured Nitrospirota bacterium | reverse complement strand
TCCTTATGTCCGGCGGAAGAAGGGCGTTGAGCGCCCTCTTTATTACGGCAGTCTCAAGTAGAGAATCCGTCTTAAATGAGGCGGCCTGTCCGAGGGCATGCACGCCCGCATCGGTCCTTCCGGAGGCGATGAGCCGGCTTCTCTGCCCTGTAAGCCGTGCGATGCGCTCCTCTATTACATCTTGTATGGTTGGGTGGGGGGCTCCCTGCCCCTGCCACCCCGCATAGTTTGTGCCGTCGTATTGGAGAAGGAGCTTTATGTTCCTCATAGGGGGCACGGCCCCCTGCGATATAGGACTATGTCTGCGATGCTCAGAACTGCCTCCGCGTTTTTCTTAATCTCTCTTTTGCCTTTAACGAATATTACGCTATACGGTCTGATCGCCAAGACACCGCTCTTGCCCTCTATGCTGACGCCTTTCCGGTGGGAAAGCCTCTTGAGTGCGGCCTTAAGGGTCTTTTCCATCTCGCCCTTAGGGGCCTTCACCCATAAGACCGTCTCTGCGCCTGCAGAAAGGAGCCTTGCCGTGTCCTTGCCCTTTTGGTTTAAGAGCCGCTTGTCCGCGATTATGGAGGGCAGGCCGTTAACCGGGGTGCACTTGACGGCCCCCCAGCCCTTGAGCCGCCGGAGGAGAGTGCACGCACAAGCGGTCTTCCCCGCCCCGCTTTTAGCCCCGCCTATCCCGACGATAAAAGGCATTCTTAAATATATCAGAAATCCAGCCCCCTATTAAGTATTTGCGTTTTATGGTATCTTTTATCCGACAGGCAGGAGGCGGACCCGGGGAAACCTTATCGGAAGGGAGTGTCTATGGCCAGGGTGGATGTGACGGAGTACAAGAATAAGTATCTGAAGCTGGTCGAGGAACGCATAATGGCGGAAAAAGACAAAGTCCCGCATTTCACCACCGCAAACCTCCATAATGCGATTATGACCGAGATGAACAGGGCCGACACGGAGACATGGGAGGTCGATGTCCCGGACGACAAAGAGCAGGCCCTGAAAGAGGCCAAACAAAGAATAATCGAGACGATGAAAAAGAATGTGGACCTCGGCGTGGGCAAGAGTTTTTAAGCCTTAAGCTCAAGGGACTTTACCGGCCCGAGGGAAGAAAGCTCATCGAGGATTCGTTGGGCCGCCGCCTCCTGCTTCAGAGTTATAGTAAAGTGGTATTCTACGGCCTTGCCCGCGATGTCCCGTTTGTAGTCCACGCCGCTTACCGTGGCCCCGTGCCGTCCGATGACGGCCCTGACATCCGCCTCCTTGAGGCCTATATCGGCCAGGACCGTCAGCGTCTTGAACATGAGTTTGCTGATTTTCTTCTCCGCAGTCCTCAAGACCCAGAGCGAAAGGTATGTGATTGCCGTGGCGGCGGCCCCTGCGAGGTAAAGCCCGCTACCCACCGCTATGCCTATGGCCGAAACCATCCAGATACATGCCGCTGTTGTAAGCCCCTGTATGGTAAAGCCCATTTTGAGGATGACGCCCGCCCCCAAAAAACCCACGCCCGTTATTGCGCCCTGCGCTATCCTTGCCGGGTCTATCCTCATGTAAGAGGGGTCTATGGTGCCAAGGTAGTGGTGGTATTCCGAGACTACCATGAAAAGCACCGAGGCCACGCACACAAGGAGCTGGGTCCTGAAGCCCGCGGGCCTTCCGTGCGTCTGCCTCTCAAAGCCGATGATTCCGCCGAGGACGGCCCCGAGCAAAAGCCGGAGTATTATCTCGGTCTGGCCTATCATAACCCCACCACTCTCAGGAACTTCCTTTTGCCGACCTTGAAGATGTAACTGCCCTTTTTAAGCCTGTTTTGGGAATCCGACAATTTCTCTTCGTTTACGCTCACCCCGCCCTGCCTTATGAGCCTTACGGCCTCGGTCGTGGAGGGCGCAAGACCCGCATTCTTCATTATCTTGGGCACCCACATCTCTTCTTCCTCCCACCTCAGCTCCACTGCGGGGATTTCTTCCGGCATTTCCTTTTCCCTGAATATGCGCCCGAACCTTTCTTTCGCCCGCAGGGCGGCCTCCTTTCCATGATACCTCCCGGCTATCTCAAGCGCAAGGGCCTCCTTTGCGTCCTTCGGATTGACGCCGCCGCCTTCGATGCCCGACTTGAGGGCAGTAAGTTCCTTTACGGACATATGGCTCAGGAGCTCGTAATACCTGAGCATGAGGGTATCGCTTATGGACATGAGCTTGCCGAACATCTCATCCGGGGGCTCGGTTATGCCGATGTAGTTTCCGAGGCTCTTGGACATCTTTTTAACCCCGTCCGTGCCCTCAAGCAAGGGCATGAGGACGAGGCATTGGGGCTCCTGGCCGTATTCCTTCTGGAGTTCCCTCCCCACGAGGAGGTTGAATTTCTGGTCCGTGCCTCCAAGCTCCACATCGGCCTTAAGCACGACCGAATCATACCCCTGTATGAGGGGATAGATAAACTCGTGTATGCCTATCGGGGCGCCGGTCTTGTATCTTTCCCTGAAGTCCTCCCTTTCGAGCATCCTTGCGACCGTGTACCTGCCGGTGAGCCTTACGAACTCCTCCGGCAGGAGTTTTTTCATCCACTCGGAATTGAACTTTATCCGTGTCTTCTCCGGAGAAAGTATCTTGAATATCTGCTCCCGGTAGGTCTTTGCGTTTCCTCTGACTTCTTCCTCGGTAAGGGGCTTGCGGGTTTCGCTTTTCCCGCTTGGGTCTCCTATCATGCCGGTAAAATCCCCGATGAGGAATACGACCTCGTGGCCAAATTCCTGAAACTGCCTCATCTTCTCAAGTAAGACGGTGTGGCCGAGGTGGATGTCCGGCGCGGTGGGGTCGAACCCGGCCTTTACCCTGAGGGGCCTTTTCTCCTTGTATGAGCGCTCGAGCTTGTGGAGGAGGTCTTTTTCGAGGATTATCTCGACCGTCCCCCTCTTTATGGCCTCGAACTGTTCTTCGGGGCTACGAGCCCCTGCGATATCGGGCTTAAGCATGGGATATCTTAAAACTTGACGAAGGGATTATGCAATAACTTGGCCCCAATATCGCAGGGGCCCGTGGCCCCTACTTTACAATCTCTCGCCAGTCGATTATCCTTATTTTTTTTCTGCGGACAAAGGTGACCGCCGCTGGTTCATCCCTTGAAGGCGAGCCGTATAAGGCCGAATTATAGGAAGCAGGAGTAACAGTCACCGTTTCCGCCACACTGTCGGTGATTGTTATTGTGGCTGTCCCTGTTGTGCTGTCAAGTCTTCCGGTAACCGTCTGACCGACAATTACGGCTCCGCTCAGGGTAGTGGATACAATTGTTGCCGAGCCGCTTACGGTTACGGTTATTTTTAGGGGGTCTTTTGTCGCCGGCGGATTTCCCTGGACGACATTTCCGGTTGAGGGGTCTATGGGCACAACATGATTATATTTGTCATGGAGTGAAAGATTGATGGTTGCATTGGTATTTATCACCGGATTCGGTCCTGTATAGCTTGCATTTAAATGGTCGGGGCCGACATAAAAATTGGTCTGGGCAAAGACACTGTTGTCGCTGACCCGCCTTACTACCACACGCCATGTCCCCGGAGGCCCTGCAACCGGGAGGTCGTAGGCGTCGGACAATATTCCCGGGCCGGTATAGACAGGCGAGGTCCTTTGTAATGCATCGCTTGAATCATACCAGTAGAACCGGTACTGGGTCGCCAAAGCGCCGAATGCCCTTGCATAAACACTATTGCCTGCCGGGAATATGTAGCTTTCATTTGTGTACCCCGGGTCTGAATAAAGGACGATGTCTTTTACTGTTGTGGTATCAGTTGCAGAGGCTGTATTGCCTCCAGCACTTGCAGTAACAGTCACTCTACATACATCTCCAGCCGTGGCAGTAGAGGGTATGGTTACCTGGACTACTATATCTTCATATCCGCCAAAAGGTGTCAGGGTTACATCCGCAGGAGTTATTTTAGTCCAGCCTGTGCATGCGTCTAAAAATACTGTTGAAAAACTAACTGTCTGGCTTGAGGCTGTATTATTCTGCACCCTGTGGTCATAAAATACCGAAGAGCCTTTTCCACCTGAGCTTGAGTTATCAGGCGTTAAGGTTAATGGCTCGCTCACAGTACTGACGGCAGTTGCAGTTGCCGTGTTGCTTGGGTTGTTGCCTGATACCGCTGTTATCAGTGTTGTATCAACTGTTCCTATATCTGCGACCAGAGGGATTTGCACCTTTATTATAAAATTGACTGAACTATTTGCCGGCACCGTCAGGGAGGATATCGTGGTCGTATCGCCAGCATCCCTTATCTGCACATCCCAGCCTTGATTTGACGATGTAGAAAGACTGATGGTGTCCTCGCTTCCAGTGAAGTTCCAAAGGGCGTAATTAAACACCATCAATGTTCCCGGAGAGCCGTATTTGGAGAGGCTCGTAGGAATTATCGCAATGTCTCCTACAATGGTGTCCGTGTCGCCGGCCGAGTTGGTCTGGCCGCCGACGGAGACGCCGGCCGTATTGGTGCGTGTGTCTCCGGGATTGCCGGTCAGGGTGGCGTTGATGGAAAAGGTTACACTGCCGTTAACGGGCATGTCCGGGATAGCGATGCCTGCGCCCTGCATGTCCGCAACCGTGGGGCTAGCAGGGCAGGTCGCGCCGCCGGAGGGCGAGCAGGTCAGGCCGGTGACATTGATGCCCGTTACTGCCGGGTCTTTGAATACTGCGCCGCTTAATGTGGCGCCGGTCCTATTCGTGATGACGACGGTATATGTGGTGGGGTTGCCGGACTTGATGAAGGTGATGCCGTCCGTATTTGTGATGGTAGGCAGGACCACGACAGTGACCGTGCCCTGAGCGATGGTAGGGGCATTGCATTTGGACTTTGTGTTCGGCACCGGGTCGGCAATGGATGTGCAGAGACTGCCGCTGGGGCTGGCCTGGTTGTCCCAGCTTACGACATAGGGGATGTACAAATTACCCCCGCTTCCGGTAATCGACTGGCAGGCCACAGTTGTCCTGGGCATATAATGGATGCCGTTGCCTGTGCCCCCATTGATGTCTTTGTTACCGTCGCCGCAGGTGTCGGTTGTCCCTTTCGGGGCTCCGTCCAAGTCCAGAAACGGACTGGAGGGCGGCAGGATTGTCACGGAACAGCTCTCGGCCCCGCCGCTTGCAACAAGTTTCTGCGGGTCTTTGCCGTCGTTGGAGATGAAAACGCCGATGTCCCAGCGGTCGGGCGTGGCGAAATTAACCGTTACCTCGAGGTCAAGCGTGATGCTGGCGCCGCCTATGCAGGATGTGGTATCGCCCACGACCCGTATGTCGGTGATGGCGACATCCTGGGCAGTGCAGACCAGGTCCGAGCCGAATCTCGGTCCGGCGCATTGTGTTGCGGGAAATGCGTGAGCCGTCATCGTATGAGAAAGCAGGAATATAGCCGCCATGCCGGACAATAACAGCCATGTCCGCAAACGCATGGCGCGGCGTGCCGGAGCAGGTCGATGTGCCGCGGTCGTCACTCGTCCACCTCCACCACATTAACCTGCGCAATCCTCTTTACGCCCCCGAAACCCAGCCCCTTCGAGACCGTCCCTGTCGACCTGACAGCACACTGCTCAACCGGACTTCCATTATGGCTCGTCTTGGGAGAGTTTGCAAACCCCCTGCTACAGCCCGTAAGACTGTTGCTTACAGCGCCGGTGCAGAAAAGCATCTCCGAGTCGATCCCGACCGCACCGGGAAGCGTAAAGCCGGAATTTAAAAAAGCGATTTGGGGCGCAACCGTAAGATAGACGGTTACCGGGTCGGTCGTAGCGTCAATGCTCCCGCTCATCGTAGCATTGCTCCAAACAGAGCTGACACCGAACCCGCCTTCTCCGAGCGAGCCCGATATGCCGTTATAATTGCAGTATGTGCCGTTTATGAGGGCATACTCCATCCCTCCTTCTGCTATATAGAATGCCTGAGCGCCCTGCTCTTCCTGAAGTCCGATGTCGCTCTGGGTCGTTATAATCGAGACTGCCACTGCCCCGAAAAGGGCTAATATCAGCATTGCAAGGACTACTGCAATGATTGAAAGACCCGACTTGGACAATGCGGTCTTCATAATCACTTATTCCTTAGGAATACCTCCGATTCCTGCACGACCTGCTCTTGAGCCGCAGTAGATGTCAGGTTTATCCTTATTCTCCTTGTGGCGGCCGGCGGTGAGGCGTCAACCGCACCCGAATTCTGAATATATGAGAATGTAAAGCTTGTTATTCCGCTTGCGAGTATACTGCCGTCGCTTGGGTTGTCATAAGGACAGGCCGTCCAATCCGCATTCCTTATGATATTCTGGTTCGAGTACCTGAAGCTTATCCTTGGGCCGTCCATGGAAGTAAAGCACACCTGCGCGGGAGTCGCATTGTTCATGCCCGTAAATTCCCTCATGCCCCTCAACTCCCTTGTTATCCGCTCCATTGCAATCCTGCCCGAGTCGAGCGCCTCTTTTCTCTGGTCGGTTATAAGGTAGGCCTTTACGCCCGTCGATACTGCGGCAAAAACAATATAACCTATTATGGAGACAACGACTATTGTTATGACGGCCTCGATTAATGTAAAGCCTTTATTTTCCATAGTCAGTGATTCGTCATAAGGGTTATAAGCTCCACGCCGCCGGCCTGGGCACTGCTGACGATTACCCTTACCCGCTTATAGTCGGTTATCGCATTGCAAGAAGCAGTGTCGTTGAGATTAAGGTCCGGCACATAGCAGACCTCGACAGACCTCGTATATTGCACTCCAGCCCATGTGCAGGTCTCCGAATATCCATTGTAGTCGTCAATATCGTCATAGGTATTGGCGCCTGTACTGCATTGCGTCTTGCTTTCACCCATCCCCTCAGGCCCAAGGGGTGTTGTAGGCAAGGCAGGTGTTTCATCCCACCTCCTTGAGCGTATCTCCTCCATAAGCTCATGGGCAAGGTTTGATGCAGTCACATGGACCTCCGGCTTTACACCCATCCTCGCCTTTTCGCCCATCATCACTAAAAGCACAGGTATGGCGATAGCCGCAACGACTATTATCAGGACGACCTCTATGAGGGTAAACCCCTTATTCCGCATCCTAATAGCTCACCCGGCCGGTGCCGGTTTCTACGGTTATGGTCCTTGTCCCATTATAGTTTATATCCACCGTCTGCGTGGGAAGCTCCGCGCCTGAGGTTGCGTTTACGAGCGTGCCGATGGAATCGAAGGCTATGGCGTTGATGAGAAAGCTTAGGGTTACGCCTTCCATCTCCTTGCACCTCTGGTCATTAAAGTCCACAACGAACTTTCCGTCCGGCCTTGTGGAGCATGGGTCGCCCGGGCTATTTGCAAGTTGAGGGGACGGGCCGTTTATCACTGCATATAATTCATAGCCGTTTGCGTTAAAGGCGACACCTGCCCTTTTTTGAGTAGATATGGAAAGCTTCTGCGCATACCGGATGTCCCCTGCGGTCTTTCTTACTGCGGAATCCAACTTTACTTTTTCAGAGGCCCCCTACCTCATAAGCATGACTACCGCTAAGATGGCGATTACGACCATGACCATCACCGTCTCTATACGGGTAAACCCCCTTGGGGCCACGAGCCCCTGCGACATTGCCATAGCTTGATTTTAGCACAAACCCCGTGGCCCCCCTATAACCCC
>CAZPPU010000008.1:12368-19980 GCA_964588515.1 uncultured Nitrospirota bacterium | reverse complement strand
AAGGCAAAGAGGTTGAGGTCTGCTTTAATATTAAAGCAAAATTAAAGCAGGAATCTTTTAAAATCAATCGGTTAA
The DNA here is from genome assembly GCA_964588515.1 of uncultured Nitrospirota bacterium. Taxonomy (GTDB): domain Bacteria; phylum Nitrospirota; class Thermodesulfovibrionia; order Thermodesulfovibrionales; family JdFR-86; genus CAZPPU01. Next base: position 19,905 of record CAZPPU010000008.1, on the reverse strand, counting down.
GGGGCACCCCCCCTACCCCGTTAAATTAAAGCATTGGGGTCGCAATGAAAAGAGGACGCACTCTGGAAAGCAGGATATAATAAAACAATGGGCAAGATAGACCTCAAAGCCCTCACTGCCGAAGGGATGAAGGAGTTCGTCAAAGGCCTCGGACTTCCCGCATACAGGGCGGGGCAGATGCTTCATTGGATATACGAAAAGGGCTCAGTCTCCATAGAAGAGATAACCGAGCTTCCAAAGGACCTCCGGCTCAGGCTCGGCGAGCTATCGTATATAAGCTCGCTTGCTCTCATGGACGAAAGGGCCGCCAAGGACGGCACGAGGAAGTTCCTCTTCGGGCTCGAAGACGGCCTTTCCATAGAAAGCGTCCTCATACCGGACGAAGACCGTCTCACGCTCTGCATCTCCACACAGGTCGGCTGTGCGATGGGGTGCAGGTTCTGCCTTACGGGGAAGATGGGGCTTAAGAGAAACCTCAAGGCCCATGAGATAGCAGGCCAGGTCTTGGCCTCAAGAAAACTCGCCGGAAGACCCATAACGAATGTCGTTTTGATGGGGATGGGCGAGCCCCTAATGAACTTCGATGAGACTGTCGAGGCCCTTTGGAGGATGACCGGAGTCATGCGCATATCCCCAAGGAGGATAACGCTTTCCACATCCGGGATAGTCCCCCGGCTCCTTGAGCTTCCAAAGAAGGCCCCGGCGGTAAACCTTGCTATATCCCTGAATGCAACGACCGACGAGGTCAGGGACCGCATCATGCCCGTAAATAAAAAATACCCGCTTAAGACACTGCTTGAGGCGTTAAGGAAATACCCGCTTAAAAAGAGGCGGAGGATTACATTTGAGTATGTCCTCCTCCGGGATGTTAACGACACCCGCGAAGATGCAAAGAGGCTTGTCGGACTCCTAAGGGGCATCCCCTCGAAGGTGAACCTCATCCCGTTTAACCCCTACGAGGGGTGCGAGTTTCAGGGCCCTCTTGAGGAAACCGTGCTTGGGTTTCAGGAGGTCTTGACAAGGGCGGGGCTTTCGGCATTCATAAGGAAAAGCAAGGGCGCCGAGATAATGGCCGCCTGCGGACAGCTCAGTACCACATCATCGCCTCGAAGTCCGCAGAGGGCACGGTGAGGCTCACATAGCCCCGCCACGGGCACCTCTCTATCTCCTCTTTCCCCCGGCAGACCATGACTGTGAAGTCCACCTCATCGCCCACTTTCGCCTTTATAAGGTCGAAGGGGACCGAGGCCTCAAGGATTTCGTCCACTGCGGCAGGGACCTCAGCGGTCTTTATCCATCCGTCGTCGGATTTTTCATGAAGCGCGGCAGGGACCCTGTTGGCTATATCTATGTCGAGCTTAAGCTCCACGGGCTTAAGGAACCTTATGGAGACGGACGACCCTTCGGGGAAGTCCTTAAACGGCATCTTGGGGTCCACACGGATATGAAGGTTACCGAGGTCGAACCCGTAGCGGAGCTCGCTTACGAGGCTCTCGGCCCTGTGCATGCTCCCGCCGGTCTTCCCGACCTCTATCGAGGCCGCCTGATACCACTCGAAGTACCCTGTGAGGAGACCGTCTATCTTGGGGCTTATGAACCCCCTTATGAGGGCCTTCGGCGAAACGGCCCTGTCCTCCATGAGTATGGGCATCTGTAGCGACATGGGCGGCTCCATGCCTATCTCGCCGTATGCCCTGAGGAGGTTGCCCCTGTGAAGCTCGTCGAGGTCCTTCTGGTTTTCCGATCCATGCTCGTCCCCGTACCACCAGTTCCAGGCGCTCCCCTCGGCAATGTATATCGAGCGCCATGCGCGGGAGAGGTCTTTTCCGGGGTTCAGTTTCGCAAACTCCGAAACGGCGTCCCTTGCGGTCTTCAGGTAGTCCCACGAGAGGTTGTCCTCCTCGTGGCCTATCCATGTCCTGAAGTTCGCATAAATCCAGGAGCCTGCATGGAGACTCTCAAGCGGCAGGGCCTCGGGGTGCTCGTCGAGGTGCTGGGAGAAAGTGACCGTCCTTAGCCGTTCATCTTTCGAGAGGCCCTCGTAGAAATAAAAGAGGAAGTCCCGCCCGTCGTTTTTGTAATACTCCCATGCGTTTTCTCCGTCGAGGATGACCGGCGCTATGCGGCCCTTCGGCCTGATTGCAAGGAGATGGTTCAGGAGGTCGCGGGCCGCATCCTTCGGGTCCCAGCCCGAATACACAAAGCCGATGAGGTCCGAGAGCTTCCTGTCCCTGAAAAAGACATACACATCCGAGAACCTGTAGGCGCTGTAAAGGGCGCGGGGCTCGATGACCTTGCCCGAGCCGTCCCTGAGGGGCCTCTTAAGCGATGCGGAAAGCACATCCTCGTCCGTCGCCGTCCACCTGATGCCCTCTTCCTTGAGTATCCCGAGGGCCGAACCGGAGACCGAGCCCTCCGAAGGCCACATCCCGGCGGGCCTGTGGCCGAACCTCTCCTCGAAGAAATCAAGCGCCATCCTGACCTGCGCCCGCGCATCCTCGGGGTGCTGAAACCTCTTCTTCGGAAGCCTTATTCCCGGAATGGCCTCTTTGGCCGAATCCGTATCGCAGAGAAGCGGCAGTATCGGGTGGTAAAACGGGGATGTCGAAATCTCTATCCTTCCTTCGTCCCGCAGGCGTTTGTATGCCGGCGCTATCCGCCTGATTATATCGAACTGCTTCCCGATAACGAGCTTTTTGTCCTCCTCGGTATAGCCCTCGCCCTTTCGGATAAGCTCCCCGAGCTCTTTGTCCCTTTGCCTGAAGACCGGGTCTATCCATGCAAGGTTGAAAAGCACCTGAAGGTCACGGCAGTCCTTTACGGAAAAATATCTCATGGCGCGCTCGAGGTCCGCGGGCGTAAGAGTGAAACCCCTCAGCTTAAGCAGGCCGTAGTACCGCGGCAGGGGCCTTATCATCGTCTCCCAGTTCGCAAAGAAAAAGTTCTCAAGGATAAAGGCCTTGTCCTTATCCGTAAGGCCGGAGGCATCCTTAAGGGTGGCATCGAGGTACGCATCCGTCCCCGTGCCGGCGGCATAGTCGTCCAACTGCTCTATGAGGGAGGGCACGAGGTTGAATGTCTGCCTGAGCGAGGGGAACTCATCCAAGAGCTCGACCATGTCCAAGTAGTCCTTGACCGCATGGAGCCTCACCCACGGAAGCCTGTAGAGCACGGAAGCCCGCTCCTTGTAATAAGGTTGGTGCATGTGCCAGAGGAAGGCTACGGAAAGAGGGCTATCGCTCATAAATGAAGATGTACTCGTCCGGCTTCGAGAGGCCGAAGTCCTCCCTTGCGTGCTTTTCCATGTAGAACTCGTTGCCCTTGTAGGTCTTGAGGGAGTCCCTGAGCGCGGAGTTCTCCTTCTTTATGGCGGCTATCTCGGCCCGAAGCCCGGCCCTGCGCGCATCCAACTTCCTTAAGCTGAGAAGGCCGGTATCGCCGAGGACGAGGCTGACGGAGATGTAAAGGAGGCTGAGGAGGACGAGCGTATAGAAGATATAGCGCCGCTTTTTGATTTCGGCATTGACCTGCCTTTTAAGGCTGAGGCTCGGCATCTCAGGCTATATTATAAAACGCCCCAAGCCCTTTGTATATAGCCGCGCCGCCGAGCTCTTCCTCTATACGGAGGAGCCGGTTATATTTGGCGACCCTGTCGGTCCGCGCAAGGGAGCCCGTCTTTATGAAGCCGGTGTTACAGGCAACGGCCAAGTCCGCTATGGTCGTGTCCTCGGTCTCGCCGCTCCGGTGCGAGATGACCGCGGTGTACCTTGCCCTTTCAGCCATTCTCACGGCATCGAGGGTCTCGGTCAGCGTCCCTATCTGGTTGAGCTTTATGAGCACCGAGTTTGCAACACCCTTTTTGATTCCTTCCGAAAGGAGCTTCGTGTCCGTCACGAATATGTCGTCGCCGACGAGCTGGATTTTCCCGCCTAAGGCCCGGGTAAGAAGTCCCCATCCGTCCCAGTCGTCCTCGGACATCCCGTCCTCTATGGAAAGGATAGGGTATTTCCCGGTCTGGGCCTCGTAATAAGAGACCATGTCTTTTGCCGGGAGCTTTTTCCCCTCGAAGCCGTATTTACCGTCCCTGTAAAACTCGGAGGCCGCAACATCGAGCGCAAGGCGCACGGCCCCTTCATAGCCGGATTCTTTAATCGCCCTCTGGATAAGGATGAGCGCGGCCTCGTTGTCTTTGAGGTCCGGCGCAAAGCCGCCCTCGTCCCCGACGGATGTGGACTTCCCCTCTTTTTTGAGAATCCCCTTAAGGGTGTGGAAGACCTCACTGCCGGCCCTCAGGGCCTCGGAAAAGGTTTTAAACCCCACCGGAATTATCATGAACTCCTGTATGTCCAAGTTGTTGTCGGCATGGGCGCCGCCGTTTAGGATGTTCATCATGGGCAGGGGGAGCACCTTCGCATCCGCGCCCCCTATGTACCTGTAAAGGGGGATACCCGCCTCGACCGCGGATGCCTTGCACACGGCAAGCGAGACGCCTAAGATTGCGTTTGCCCCGAGCCTCTGCTTGTTGGGGGTGCCGTCGAGGTCGATGAGCATGCCGTCTATGAGGGACTGCTCCGAGGATTCGCACCCCTCTATGCGCGGGGCTATCTCGCTTATTATGTTCTTTACGGCCTTCGTTACGCCTTTCCCGTGGTACCTGTCGCCGCCGTCCCGGAGTTCAAGCGCCTCCCGCTTTCCCGTAGAGGCCCCGGAGGGCACGGCCGCCCTTCCCACGGCGCCGCTATGGAGCGTTACATCCACCTCCACGGTGGGGTTCCCCCTCGAATCGAGTATCTCCCTTGCATGCACCTTCGCTATCTCGCCCATGAATCCTCCTTTAGGTTTTCAGGTACTGTTTCATGACGGCCTCGGTCCGCTTTGCATCCATCGGCCTGCCGGAAAGCTCGGCCCTCTGGGAGATGTGTTCGAGCGTGGTTTCGAGGAATATCTTGAAGTGCCGGCACCTTTCCATTACGGCCTCGTCGAGCTCCCCGGAGCGCACCTTCCCCGCCTGCGCAAAGAATGCGAAGAACTCCTCGTAATCGTCGAACCTGAGGAGCCTGAATGTAAAGCTCTCGAAATACGACATGTAGCTTTTAAGCGCCTTGAATACCCGCGTCCTTCCTGCGTCCTTCGCCCTTTCAAGCTCCTCAAGGAACTTCCAAAGGACATAGATGTCCTCCCTGAGCCTGAGGGACTGTTCGAGCCTCGTTAAGAAGCTCCGGAATATGTCCTCCCCCTTCAACTCCGGCCTCCAGAACTGGGCGAGCTGTATAACCGACTGCTCTATGAGGTTCTTCAGTATGCCGTGGCTGTTTTCGAGCCTCCCCCTGAGATGTTTGGGCGCGGTCCTCTCAAAGACATTCTTAAGCTCCTGCATATAGACCCTCTTTGACTCCATCGAAAACTGATAGGAAAGGGATTGGAAAAGGGCCCTGAGGGCCTCCTCCTTCAGTCCCGTCGCCGTCTTTTCCACGAAGGCGCGGAAATGCTCCAGCCCGGACCTCATGAGCGCAATCACAAGCAATGAGGAATGAAGGGCCACATACCGCGGGGTTGCGATGTCCACATGGCCGAGGTACCGGAGGAACCTGAATAGCTGAACCAATGTCAGCGAGACGGCCCTCTTCGTATCCGGGTCGCCTATCGCCTTGACAATGCCGGAAATCGTAGGGTTTTCTATCTTGTCGAATTCCGGGTTCAGGTCGGCCCTGAACGGGTTGAAAAAGACATTGTCCCTTATGTGCCTGCTTATGACATCTCCGATATTCGTAAATCCGACATATGCGATGCCCTCGTTCTTAAGGAGGTCCGTGACTATGCCTTTGAGGTTTATGAAGGAATCGTAAAGCAGATAGAGGCTCCTCTCCGGCGTGTCCTGCCTCAGCAGTTCCTGCCTGAAGGACTCCCTCCTCGTCTCGTTGAAGAGCTTGGCCTCCGCATATTTATGGAACCAGTAGGCGTTCTTCCTGCTTTCGGGGATTATCGCATCGAGGATTCCGAGTATCCTCAGTATGACATCCCTTGCCGCTTTCAGCTCGGGCAGGAAGTTCCTGTCGGCCTGTATGTCCCGGGAGGGGTAAAGGGTCTGCGGGTCGAAGAACCTGTCGAGTGCCCTCAAAAGGACATCGAGCTCGGAGTAGAGACGGGGGTTTTCCGCCCTTGACGCCTCGACCCATCCGGGCTCTTTTTCCGAGACCGCTTTCACTTCTTCGGCTGGTGGATTGCCTGCCCGTGGATGTCTTCGGCCGCCTCCATGATGCCCTCGGAGAGCGTGGGGTGGGCGTGGATGGTCTCTGCGATGTCGCCGGCCTTAAGCCCCGCCCGCATCGCAAGGACGGCCTCGTGTATGAGGTCCGAGGCGTGCGGCCCTATGATGTGGGCGCCTACCACTTTGTCGGATTCGTCCGCTATGAGCTTTATGAGTCCGGATATCTCTCCCATGGCATGGGCCTTTCCGAGGGCCCTGAACTGAAAATGCCCGGTCTTTACCTTTATGCCGCGCTCAACCGCCTGAAACTCCCTGAGGCCCACGGAGCCTATCTCGGGCGATGTGAAGATTGCCGCAGGCACCACCGAGTAGTCCATCTTTGCGCCCCTGCCGCATGCATTCGTTGCGGCCACGATGCCTTCTTTGGATGCGACATGGGCAAGCAGGATGCCGCCCGTCACATCGCCTACCGCATATATGCCCTCTATGTTGGTCTGCATCCTTTCGTCCACCAGGATATTGCCTTTGGGGCCCTTCTTCACCCCGACGGCCTCAAGCCCTATGCCCTCGCTGTTAAGGGCCCTGCCGATGGAGACGAGGAGTTTCTCCGCGGAAAGCTCCGTGCCGTTTGAAAGGAACGCATGGATGCCGTCCTCCCTGCCCTCGACCCTCCCTACGCTCACGCCCGTAATCAGCTTTATCTTCTTTTTCTTAAGCTCCCTTTCCAAGACCTCCGATATCTCGATGTCCTCGGTGGAGACCGCCCTCGGAAGTAGCTCCACCATCGTAACCGCCGCGCCGAGCGCGCCGAATATGCATGCGAACTCGCACCCTACGACACCGGCCCCGACTATTATGATGGACTTCGGGACGCTTTCGATATTAAGGGCGTCGTCGCTTGAGAATAGCCGCTTGCCGTCAAACGGGATCATGGGCATCTGCGCGGGCCTCTAACCGGTGGCTATTATGACCTTGTCGGTCTCCACGATGAGCCTTGAGCCGTCCTTTTTTTCGACCTCTATTTTTTCCGGGCTGACGAGTATGCCCTTTCCCTCTATGAGGTTTACGCCCCAGCTCTTGAAAAGGCCTCTTATGCCCTTCACCTGTGTGCTTACCACCTTGCCCTTCCTCTGCATTATCTTTCCGAGGTTGGCAACGACCTCCCCCCGGACTTCAATGCCGAAGGAATCGAGGTCCTTTGCCTTTAGATAAGCCTCCGCCGAGGCAAGGAGGGCCTTGGTCGGGATACAGCCGCGGTTAAGGCATGTGCCGCCAACCTCGGTGTCCTCTATGACCGTGACCTGAGCGACCAGCTGTGCGGCCTTTATG
>CAZPPU010000008.1:6287-12358 GCA_964588515.1 uncultured Nitrospirota bacterium | reverse complement strand
ACATAACCGCCGGGGCCGGCGCCTACGATTGTCAGCCTCATTTAACTTCTTCTTCCAAGTATTTTTCGTACTCCGAAGAGTCCATGAGGTCGTCGAGGTCGGATTCGTTTGACATCTCAAGCACGGCTATCCAGCCCCTGCCGTAGGGGTCTTCGTTTATGACCTCCGGGGACTCCGACAGGTCCTCGTTGACCTCCACTACCGAGCCGCTTACAGGGGAGATGACGGAAGATGTAGCCTTCGTGGACTCTATCTCCGAGACCTCCGAATTGGCCTCGATTGTGGAATCCGCCTCCGGCAGGTCAATATAAACGATATCGCCCAATGCGTTCTGTGCGTAGTCCGTTATCCCGATAGTCGCCTTCTTGCCGGAAACCTTAACCCATGTGTGCTCCCTGTGGTACCTTAACTCCGCCGGATTCATCGCTTCCTCCTTAGTTTTTATCCGATACTGCCCGCTCCCCCCGTCCTGAATTGTTAACACAGGTTTGTTTTTTTGTCTTGGGTGATGCGGTCCAGGAGTTCCCGGAGGATTTTCAATGCCTCTTCCGGGCCGAGGCTTTCAAGCTCCACGGACCTCAGAAGCGAAAGCGCCTCGTCTTCGGCCCGGGACGCAAAGAGGTCGAGCTGTCTCCGCCTTGGCCGCGGCACAGGGGAGGGCCTTGGCCCCCCCGAGGCGGTGAACTCGGTCCTCTCGAGGTTGCCTAAGACATCCTTGGCCCTCTTGATTACCGGCTCCGGGATGCCGGCAAGCCTCGCCACCTGAATGCCGTAGCTTCTGTCCGCCGCCCCCTCTTCTATCTTCCTCAGGAATATTATCTCGTCTCCCCATTCCTTTACCGAGACATTGCAGTTTTTGACGGCATCGAGGGTAAGGGCAAGCTCCGTAAGCTCGTTATAATGGGTGGCAAAGAGTGTCCTCGCCTTTACCGTCCTCACTATGTATTCCGCGGCCGCCCATGCGATGCTTATCCCGTCAAATGTGCTCGTGCCCCTGCCTATCTCATCGAGGAGGATGAGGCTCCGCCCGGTTGCGTTATTGAGGATGTTTGCGGTCTCGACCATCTCGACCATGAATGTGCTCTGCCCCCTCTGAAGGAAGTCCGAGGCCCCGATGCGCGTGAATATCCTGTCCGCAACGCCTATCTCGGCCTCCTCCGCGGGCACGAAGCTCCCGATCTGCGCCATGAGGATTATGAGCGCTACTTGCCTCATGTATGTGGACTTCCCGGCCATGTTCGGCCCCGTTATGACGAGGAGACCCGGCCCCCGGCCGTCTATATAAACGCTGTTGGGTATGAACTTCTCGTGGGAGGGGATTCTCTCAAGCACCGGGTGCCTGCCCTCGACTATCTTAATCGCGGCGCCTCCGTCCACATGCGGCTTTACATAGTTATGCCTCTTTCCGGCCACGGAAAGGGAAAGCAGGAAATCGAGGGCGGCTATCCGGCCCGAGGTCTCCTGAAGGTCCGAGGAGCGTTCCTTTACCTTGTCTCTTATGCCGGAGAAGACCTCGTATTCGAGGGCCTTGAGCTTCTCCTCCGCGCCTATCACCTTGGATTCGTAAGCCTTGAGCTCTTCGGTCAGGAACCTTTCGCCGGTCGTAAGGGTCTGCTTCCTTATGTAGCGGTCCGGCACAAGCGAGAGGTTGGGCTTTGTGATTTCGATATAATAGCCGAAGACCTTGTTATAGCCGACCTTGAGAGAGGATATGCCGGTCTTTTTCCTTTCTTCGGCCTCAAGCGCCGAGATGAAACCCTTCCCGGATTTCGAGAGGGCCCGGAGCTCGTCCACATCCTTGTCGAAGCCGTCTTTTATGATGCCCCCGTCCCTGAGGCCCAGGGGCGGATGTTCCTGAAGCCCGTTTTGTATCAGGCTTATAAGCCCCGAAAACTCGGCCATGCCGCCGCCGAGCGCCCTCAGGTAGTCGTCGCCCGATTTTACGAGCGCCTCTTTTATCATGGGGAGTGCGGCAAGGGAGCTTTTCAAGGCTATAAGGTCCCTTGCATTGGCCGTGCCGGAGGAGATGCGCCTTTCGAGCCTCTCGATATCCTGTATGTTCCTCAGGCCCTTTCTCAGGGCCTCGGAAAGCTCGTAGTCTTCGACAAGGCAGGCTACGGCGTCGAGCCGCCTTCTTATTCCGCCGACATCGATGAGCGGCTGGAGTATTGCGCTCCTAAGGAACCTGCCACCCATCGGCGTAAGCGTCTCATCGAGGGCCCAGAGGAGACTGCCCTCCAGCCCCCCGTCCCTGAGGTTCCTTACGAGTTCGAGGTTCCGCTGTGCCGGGGCGTCGAGGAACATGTAGGAGCTTTCGGTCCGCGGGATGAGTCTCGTAAAGCTCAGGCCGCCCCTTTCCGTCTCCTCGATATAGGTTACGAGCGCGCCTGCGGCCGAGACCGCGCTCTCCATACCCTCACAGCCGAAGCCCTCGAGCGTGGCGACCTTGAAATGCCTGAGGAGCCTCCTTAACGCCTCCGTGTAGTCGAAGCTCAGGTCGCCGAGCATGGTGGTATAGCAATCCTTGATGACCGCTTTATAATGGATGTCCGCCTTGAGGCTTTCGGGAAGCAGGACTTCCTTGGGCTCGTATCTCCTGAGCTCGTCTTCGAGCGGCTTTTCCGTCTCGTAGAGGAAAAACTGTCCGGTGGAGACATCCGCAACCGCAATGCCGTGCCTCCTCCCGCCGGGGAAAAAGCTCATTATGAAGTTGTTCTCCTTCGGCTCAGACGGGGTGTGGGTGCCGGGGGTAATCACCCTTACGACCTCTCTTTCGACTATGCCCTTCCCCTGACCGGGCTCCTCGGTCTGTTCGCATACCGCAACCTTATGCCCTGCCTTTATGAGTTTCGCTATGTAGGAGTCCGCGGCAAAATGCGGGATGCCGCACATAGGGAGAGGGTCTTCTTTGCCCTTGTCCCTCGTCGTAAGTGCGATGCCGAGGAGCCTCGATGCGACCTTTGCGTCCTCGCCGAACATCTCGTAGAAGTCCCCGAGCCTGAAAAGCACGATAGAATCGCCGTGCTTTTCCTTGACTCCCTGATATTGCTTCATTACCGGGGTAAGCTCGGACATAACTCAGTTAAACATTAACCGGCCGATTTTTTCAACCTGCGCCTATTCGTATCTCAGGGCCACGATGGGGTCGTAAAGCGACGCCTTCCTTGCGGGGTAGACGCCGAAGAATACGCCCACGCTGAAGGAAAACGCAAACGCCAATGCCACGGACCACCATGCAAGGTGCGTGGGCAGGAACTCCGCAAAATAAGGGATTAAAACCGCCATCGCCCCGCCGAGGATTATCCCGCATGTGCCGCCAAGGAGGCTCAGGGTCACGGCCTCCGAAAGGAACTGAACGAGTATGTCGGAGTTCTTCGCCCCGAGGGCCTTCCTTATGCCTATCTCCTTCGTGCGTTCCTTTACGGAGACGAGCATGATGTTCATTATGCCTATGCCGCCTACAAGGAGCGATATGGCCGCAATGCCCGCAAGGACGGCGGTCATTATGTTGAGGATCTTTCCCATCACGGCAATCATCTCGTCCTGACTGAGGACGGTGAAGTCCTCCTTGCCGGCATGCCGCCTTATGAGAAGCTCTTTGATATCCTCCTTGGCCGCATCGAGGGCCTCCGGGGACTTGACCTTTACGGTTATGTTGAAGAGCCAGTCCATGTCGAAGAGCTCCCTTGCGGAAGTGACCGGGATGAAGACCACATCGTCTATGTCGAAGCCCAGGGCGACGCCCTTCGGCTCCATGACCCCTACGACCCGGTATTTCGCATCGGCAAGGGAGACCTTTGCGCCGAGGGGGTTTATCTCCCCCAAGACTTCTTTTTTGACCGTCCTTCCGAGGACGGCTACCCGCCTTGTCCCTTCGACATCGGATGCGCTTATGGGGCTTCCTATGGCTATCCTGAGGTTCCTCACCCCGAAGTACGCATCCGAGACCCCGACTATGTATGTGTCCCTGCTTTTTCCGCCGTGTCTTATTGTGGATGTGCCGACTATGACGGGCACCGCATGAAGGACATTGGCCGAACGCTTTTCGATGAGGACGGCATCGTCGTATGTGAGCTTCCTCACCGCGGATGTGCCCATGTGCATGCCGCCCTCCTTGGCCGTCTTTCCGGGCACGACGACAAGGAGGTTACTGCCTAACTCTCCGAACTCCCTTTTAATGTACCTCCTTGCGCCCTCCCCTATGGAGACGAGGAGTATGACCGCGGAGACGCCGATAATCACGCCCAACATCGTAAGGAACGACCTTGCCTTGTTCGTAAAGAGCGCATCCCTTGCGGTCCGGAGGACCTCAAAAACATCCATGCAGGCAGACCCCGTCCTTTATGGTGATGACCCTCCCGGCCCGGTCGGCGATGTCCCGCTCGTGGGTGACCATGATGACCGTAACGCCCTGTCTGTGAAGGCCGGAGAAGAGCTCCATGACCTCGGCCCCGGATTTGCTGTCTAAGTTCCCGGTGGGCTCGTCCGCAAGGATTATGGCGGGTTTGTTCACAATGGCCCTTGCAATGGCCACCCTCTGCTGTTCCCCGCCGCTTAATTCCGAAGGCTTGTGCTCGGCCCGCTCGCCGAGCCCCACGCTCCCGAGGACCGAAAGCGAAAGGGTCTTTCTCTCCTTTGCGGGCACGCCGGAGTAAAGAAGGGGCAGTTCGACATTCTTCCATGCAGGGACCCTCGGAAGGAGGTTGAAGCTCTGGAATACGAAGCCTATCCTTCTGTTTCTTATCTCGGCAAGCTCGTTGTCGCTTTTGGTGTTTATATCTATCCCCTCGAACTTATAAACGCCGGATGTTGGCCTGTCGAGACAGCCTATGATGTTGAGGAGCGTGGACTTCCCACTGCCCGAAGGCCCCATAACGGCAACGAACTGCCCCGCCCCGACCTCGAGGTCCACGCCCCGGAGGACATCGATGGAAATCTTAGGCAGGGCGTAGGACTTCGTTACGCCCTTAAATTCTATTACCGGACCCAATTGCCTTGACCCTCGCTCCGTCCCCCAGCCCGGGGGCGTCCGGGTTTACGACCACCTCATCGCCCTCGCCGAGGCCGGATTTAACCTCCGTGTTCGTCCAATCCGAGACCCCCGTCTCTATCTCCCTCAATCTCACCCTCGCGCCTTCCATCACATAGACGAACTTGCCTTCGGCGCGCTCTACGACCGCAGGGGACGGGACCGTAAGGGCGTCTTGGGCCCTGCCTGCGACTATCTCTACATCCGCGGACATGCCGGGCTTAAGCACGATGCCCTTATCCCTGAGCCTTACCTTCACCTCGAATGTCCTTGCCTCGAGCCTTCCGCCGAGCACGACGGGCGAGACGGCATGGACATAGCCCGAGAGCCTCTTTTCAGGATAGGCGTCCATCGTTACATGGACATCCTGCCCCTTCCCGACCCGCCCGATATCGGCCTCGTCTATAGGGGCCTCTATATACAGGGACTGGAGGGTTATGAGCGAGACGATGGGCGCGCCCTTCATAACGGTCTCGCCCAAGGTTGCGGGCCTTCCCGCCACGACGCCCGTGACCGGAGACCTTATGGAAGAGCGCTCGTAGTCGAGCCTTGCGATGGCGAGGGCCCTCGATGCCTCTTTGACCGCGGCCTCCTGCGCTTTTATCTCCCTGACCTTTACATCGAGTTGTTTTCTGCCCGAGAGGGCGGATTCGTGGTTTGCCTTTGAAACGCTGTAATCGAGCTCGGCCTTGTCGAGCTCCATCTGGGAGACGAACCCCTTGGCCTTAAGCTCCGTGAGCCGCTCCCGGCGCAGGTGCGCCTCTTTCAGACTTGCCTGCGCTTTTGAAATTGCATTTTCCACCTCGTCCCTGAACGGCTCGTATGCGGCCTTAAGCTCCTCAAGCAAAGCAGAGACCCGCTCGTAAGAGGCGCCGGCCATCTCGAGGTTAAGGGCCGCATCCACCGGGTCGAGTTCGGCGATGAGCTTGCGTACTTCGCGGATCTTGGACGCGGGATCCTGGACCAGCAGTGAGGTGCTGCGTTCGTGGACCGTGACCTGCCCGCGGGGGGACCGCCGGGGGTTGCAGTCGGTTTCAACCTT
>CAZPPU010000008.1:0-6277 GCA_964588515.1 uncultured Nitrospirota bacterium | reverse complement strand
GAGCTGGCCGGCCTTTACCGGGTCGCCTTCATCCACGAGGAGTTTTGAGAGCCTGCCCGTCCTTTCGGCGCTCACCTTCACCTCTTTTTCGGACTTCACGGTGCCTGTGGAAGTGGCGGTTACGGTAAGCTCAAGCCTCTGACGCTTGGCCTTTTCGGTCCTTACCTCGACAAGTCCCCGCTTTCTTATCGCAAAGAAAATAAGTCCTCCGGCCAAAAGCAGGACCAAGGCCCATATGAACGTCTTTTTCGGGAACTGTTTTAAGCGCATCGTTTGAAATTATACCACGCCGGGGGGCACGGCCCCCTGCGATATTGGGGGGCAGTGGCCTTATCGTTGCGCTTCGCCCGTCATCGGGACGAAGGCGACGGGGCCCATCTGAGTGAGCTTGAGCTCTCCCTTGACCTTCCGGGCGAGGGTTAGTGTCTGAAGATAAAGGGTGCTTCCGAGGGGGATGATGAGTCTTCCGCCTTCCCTCAGTTGTTCGATAAGCGGCACGGGTATGTGGTTTGCGGCCGCGGTTATTATTATCGCATCGAAGGGCGCATATTCCAGCCAGCCGAAATAGCCGTCTCCGTACTTGACTTTCACATTGTCGTAACCGAGTTCTTTAAGCCTCTTTTTGGCTTTTCCCGCAAGGCCCACCCGGATTTCTATCGTATAGACCTCGGAGACTATCCGGGCAAGGACGGCGGCCTGATACCCACTGCCGGTGCCTATCTCAAGGACCCTGTCTTTGGGTTTCAAGCTCAGGGCCTCGGTCATCAGGGCGACCACATAGGGCTGTGAGATGGTCTGCCCTTCGCCGATGGGAAGGGGGTAATCCCCGTATGCCTTATCCCTGTGATGTGTGGGGACGAAGAGGTGTCTTGGGACATCGAGCATCGCCTTAACGACCGCAGGGTCTTTTACGCCCCTGCCTTTGATGTCCTCCTCCACCATCCGCCTCCGACGCTCCGCATCTATATCTCCGGCAAAAAGCGGGGCAATGAAAACGACTGCCAAGAGCAGGCAGGCGGCTTTTAAGACGGAAGGATTACGGTTGATTGCCACTGTTTGTTATTTGTGCAGGCGGCGGAGGTTTTCCGACAAAGGCCCTGACCACGAGCACTACGCCCGGCCTTGCCGGGTCGTTGCTCTTGACCTCCACGGTCTTTATGACCGGGCCTTCGGATGTGACGGCCACCTTTACGCTTATTAGACCCCTTTCGCCGGGCTTGATGTGGTCTGAACTGACCACCGCGGCCGTGCACCCTCAGGAAGGGACAAGCCCGGATATGACAAGCTCCTTGTCGCCTTTGTTTACAAACTCGAATGTGTGCTCAAGAGAGCGGCCCGGCTTAACGACGACCTCGCCGAAATCATAAGCCTCATCGAGGAACCCGATTGCAGGCTGTGCATGGGAGAGGGCAGGCCGGAGGGCCGTGAGCATCAACCAGAGGGCCGTGAGCATCAAAGGGAATGTCCGCTTCATGCTTTATTATACCCGCTTTTTAAGTTATATTAAAGATTGGGGACTTCAGTCCCCCGCATTATGGATTTCATAGCAATAAAGGGCGCAAGGGAACACAACCTCAAAAATATAGACTTATCCATCCCCCGCGACAGGATAACGGTCGTCACCGGGCCTTCCGGCTCGGGGAAGTCCTCGCTTGCGATAGACACTATATATGCGGAAGGCCAGAGGCGGTATGTGCAGAGCCTTTCTGCCTATGCAAGACAGTTCTTGGAACAGCTCCGGAAGCCGGATGTGGACTCCATAGAGGGGCTTTCCCCTGCAATAGCCATAGACCAGAGGACGGCCATCCGGAGTCCCCGCTCCACCGTGGGCACAATCACCGAGATATACGACTACATGCGCGTCCTTTATACGAGGCTCGGCAGGCCCGTCTGCTGGCGTTGCGGCACTCCCATAGCCGCACAGGAGACCGAAAGCATCATAGCCTCGGTCATGTCCCTTCCCGCGGGAACGAGGCTCCAGCTCCTTTCCCCCATAGTAAGGGACAGGAAGGGCGAATACAAAAAAGAGCTTGAGCAGATGAGGGCCGAGGGCTTTGTGCGGGCAAGGATAGACGGGCATATGCGGGACCTCCTTGGCGAGATATCGCTTGAAAAGCATAAACTGCACACAATAGAGGTCGTCATAGACAGGCTCGTTATGAAGCCGAATATAGAAAGGCAGGTAAGAAGCTCCATAGAGACCGCCTTGCGATATGCGGAGGCCGCGGTCGTAAACCTCGTAGATAAGCACAAAGACATGCTCTTTTCAAGCAAGATGGCCTGCCCGAAATGCGGCCTGAGCTATCCGGAGATGACGCCGAGGCTTTTCTCCTTCAACAGCAGGCTCGGGGCATGCGAGCATTGCAGGGGCCTCGGGTTTGAGGATATGGAAGAAGAGGCGGAAGAACTTTCGGGCCAAAGACCGTGCAGGGTGTGCGGGGGACTGAGGTTGAGGAAAGAGGCCCTGAGCATCAGACTCGGAGGGCTGAACATAGGGGAGTTCTCGGAACTTTCCGTCAGGGACGCATACGCCTTCGTGGAAGGGATGAAACTGAGCGAGCGGGAAAGGTTCATCGCAACCCGCGTGCTTAAGGAAGTCAAAGACAGGCTCTCGTTTCTCGATAAGGTCGGCCTCGGCTATCTTACGCTTAAGAGGCCCTCGCTCAGTCTTTCGGGCGGCGAGGCCCAGAGGATAAGGCTCGCCACGCAGATAGGCTCTTCGCTCACGGGCGTCCTTTATGTGCTCGATGAGCCGAGCATAGGACTGCATCCGAGGGACCTGAGGAAACTCCTTGAGAGCCTCTCGGCCATAAGGGACAGGGGAAATACCGTCGTGGTCGTAGAGCACGACGAGGAGACCATAAGACGGGCGGACCACATAGTGGATATGGGGCCGGGCGCAGGCGTGAGGGGCGGGTGGGTCGTCTCAAGCGGCACCCCCCGCGAGATAGAGGCCGATGCCCGCTCCATAACCGGCAATTATCTTAAAGGGACTTTGTCCATACCCCTACCCCTTAAAAGGAGAACCCCGGAAGACTTCATCGAGATAATCGGGGCGAGGGAATTCAACCTCAAGGACATAGATGTGAAAATCCCCCTCGGCGTCTTCACATGCGTTACGGGCGTCTCCGGCTCGGGCAAGAGCACGCTCGTTCTTGAGATACTCTACAAGGCGCTCTTGAGGGAACTCCACGGAAAGACAGGGGGGCCTGTAGGCCCCCTTGGGCCCCCCGGAAAACATAAAGAGATAAAGGGGATGAAAAAGCTCGACAGGGCGATATGCGTAGAGCAGACATCCCTCGGCAGGACCCCGCGGAGCAACCCCGCCACATACACCGGCGTGTTCGCTCCCGTCAGGGAACTCTTCGCCGGCCTGCCCGAGGCGAGGATGAGGGGCTACACATCGTCGAGGTTCAGCTTCAACCTCCATGGCGGCAGATGCGAGGCATGCCGGGGCGCGGGCCTAAAAAAAGTGGAGATGCACTTCCTCCCGGATGTCTATGTGCCCTGCGATGTCTGCAAGGCAACACGCTATAACAAAGAGACCCTCGAAATCGCATACAAGGAGAAGACCGTCTCCGATGTCCTCGGCATGACCGTGGGCGAGGCCATTGAGTTCTTCGGCCCCGTGCCCCATATAAGGCATACCCTTGGGATACTCGACGATGTGGGCTTGGGCTACATGCAATTGGGCCAGCCTGCGCCCACGCTTTCGGGCGGGGAGGCCCAGAGAGTGAGGCTTTCACGGGAGCTTGCCAAAAGGCCCACGGGCAAGACCCTCTACATATTGGATGAGCCCACGACCGGGCTTCATTTCGTAGATATAGAGAAACTCCTCAATGTCCTTGCCAGCCTCGTTGAGACGGGCAACACCGTAGTGGTCATAGAGCACAACCTCGATGTGATAAAGTCCGCGGACTGGATAGTGGACCTCGGGCCGGAAGGCGGAGAAGACGGCGGCCGGCTCGTGGCCTCGGGCACGCCCGAGGAAGTGAGCGCAAACCCGGCCTCATACACCGGCAAGGCCCTCAGGCCCAAGCTCAAGATTTCTTGATTGTGTCAAGCGGGAGGCGACAAGGAAAGGGGATTTGTAATATAATAGGCATATTTTGAAGGAGGGCGATATGGTGAAGATATACTACGATAAGGATGCGGACTTAAAAACCCTTAAGGGTAAGACCATAGCGGTCATAGGCTACGGCTCTCAGGGACATGCCCATGCCAATAACCTCCGCGAAAGCGGGGTGGATGTCGTCGTGGGGCTGAGGGAAGGGGCAAGCTGGAAGAAGGCCATGGAGGCCGGGTTTTCCGTGATGACCGTAGCCGAGGCAGTAAGGAAGGCCGACATCGTGATGCTCCTCCTTCCGGACGAGCACCAGCCGGATATCTATAAGGCGGAGATTGCGCCCAACATCAAAAAAGGCTCTTACATAACATTCGCCCACGGCTTCAACATCCATTTCGGCCAGATAGCGCCGCCGCCGGATATAAATGTCTTCATGGCCGCGCCAAAAGGCCCGGGCCATCTCGTCAGGTCGGAATACACAAAGGGGAGCGGTGTGCCCTGCCTCATAGCCGTCCATCAGGACCCCTCCGGAAACACAAAGGACATCGCACTCGCATATGCCTCGGCCATAGGCGGCGGAAGGGCCGGAATCATAGAGACCACATTCCGCGAGGAGACGGAGACAGACCTCTTCGGCGAGCAGGTCGTCCTCTGCGGCGGGCTTACATCCCTCATACAGGCCGGGTACGAAACACTCGTTGAGGCCGGCTATACGCCTGAGATGGCATACTTTGAGTGCCTGCACGAAGTCAAGCTCATCGTTGACCTCATATACGAGGGCGGAATTTCCAACATGCGGTACTCCATCAGCAACACGGCACAGTTCGGGGACCTCACGCGGGGGCCGCGTGTCATAAACGAAAAGACCAAAAAAGAGATGAAAAAGATCCTCTCCGAAATCCAGTCCGGCGAGTTCGCAAGGGAGTGGATTTTAGAGTGCAAAGCCAATAAGCCCGTCTTTAACGCCCTCACACGGAAAGGCGAGGAGCACCCCATCGAAGATGTAGGAGCAAAGCTCCGCGCCATGATGCCGTGGCTAAAGAAGGGCAAGCTCGTGGATAAGACAAAGGCGTGAAGGGAAATGCCACGACCCTGACGCCTCACAATTTCAGCGTCATTCCGCACTTGATGCCATGACCCAGCCGATGCAGGTGCGGGAGGAGCGGGCGCCGTATAGAGATAAAGCATGAACCGTAATGAGCTTCAGGAACTTCATTATATAACGCATATAGACAATGTGATTTCTATTAAAGAAAAAGGTATACTATCACATAAACTTATGAAGAAAGTGCGTCACACTTCAGTGGCTATGCCCGAGATTCAAGAGCGTCGTTCTAAAAAAGTAGTGCCTAATGGCCGTCCATTGCACGACTATGTGAACTTTTACTTTAATGCAAGGAATAAAATGCTTTTTAAGATAAAGGATAGGCATGCCGAACTTTGCATTTTTCGCATAAGCACCGATGTTTTGGATTTACCGGGTGTAGTTATATCTGACCAAAATGCTTCAAGTGATTATGCCTTATTTACTCCTTCGCCAGATGGACTCAGATATGTTGATCAAACTCGCGTGTTTGCAAGATATTGGAATCATCCGGATAATCCAATAGAGACATTGATTCATGGCTCTGTCATGTGCGCTGAGGTATTAGTGCCAGATAAGATTGCCCCAAGTTATATACAGGGGGCATATGTCTCCTGCGCTGAATCTAAGAGAGTCTTTGACTCGTTGGATACAGGGATACAGGCAATTATAAATACACCTCTGTTTTTTAGATGAGGAGGGCTTATGGTTAAAGTATTAATAGGGGATTTGCTTGAATCCAAAACGCAAACGCTCGTCAATACAGTTAATTGTGTCGGGATTATGGGTAAGGGCATTGCTCTTGAGTTCAAAAAACGATTCCCTGAGATGTATAAGGACTATGTAGTTCGCTGTGAACGAAAAGAAGTTAAATTGGGCAAGCCATATTTATACAAGACACTAATGACCCCGTGGATTTTGAATTTTCCCACTAAAGAGCATTGGCGCTCTGTTACGAATATCAATGATATAATTCGCGGACTGCAATATTTACTTCATCATTACAAGGAGTGGGGCATTACTTCACTGGCGGTGCCTCCGCTTGGTTGCGGGTATGGCCAACTGGAATGGAGAATCGTCGGGTCAACCTTGTATCGCTATCTAAGTCAAATGGACATCCCAGTAGA
>CAZPPU010000007.1:0-20457 GCA_964588515.1 uncultured Nitrospirota bacterium | reverse complement strand
GCCGCAGTTGACAGCCTTCTTGACGGCGATGTGGCCGGCATCGGAATAGGCTCGGCCGGACTTATAGACAGGAAGGCAAAAAAGGTCATTGTATCCCCCAACATCCCGCAGATGGTAGCCGGGGATTTCGACTTCCTCGGAGGCGGGCTTCCCGTATTCATAGAAAACGATGCCAATACCGCGGCATTAGGCGAAAAATGGGTGGGTGCGGGAAAGGATTTTAAGAGCTTCGTGCTCCTTACGCTCGGCACGGGAATAGGCGGAGGCTTTATCTATAAGGGGAGGCTTCTGAATGTGGCGTCCGAGGTGGGGCACATGTGCATAGAGGTCTCAGGCGGCAAATGCCCGTGCGGAAATTACGGCTGTCTTGAGCTCTTCGCCTCGGCAAGGGCCATAACCGGCGCAGTCGTAAAGGCCCTCGAAGGGGGCGCAGAAAGCGCCCTCAAGGGACTGTACGAAGGAAATGTCTACAAGCTCACCGCCGAAGATATCTTCAAGGCCGCATTCGACGGCGACGGCCTTTCGAGGGAGGCCCTGAGGGAGGCGGGCAGATATCTCGGCGTGGGGATAGCAAACCTCATAAACCTCCTGAGCCCGGAGGCCGTTTTGCTTGCCGGAGGGCTTACCGGCGCATGGGACATATATGTAGCCGAGGCCGTAAAAGAGGCCCAAAAAAGGGCCCTCAAGAGCCTCTTTGAATCCGTCGCCATACTGCCCGCCTCGCTCGGAGACGATGCCGGAGTCTTAGGCGCATCCAGCCTCCTACTTAAGCCGGAAAGCCGCGCTTCTTGATTCGGCGCGGCCTCAGGGCGTATTATAATTAGATGAAGAAAAGCACCAAGAGGCTCGTATGGGAATACACCGAGGCCATAGTCACGGCACTCCTCCTTGCCCTTTTTATCAGGGCTTACTTCATACAGGCGTTCAAGATACCCACGGGCTCCATGATACCCACTCTCCTCGTAGGAGACCATATCCTCGTAAACAAGTTCCTCTACGGCGTGAGGCTTCCGTTTTCCGAGAATAAAATCCTCGCTATGAAAAAGCCCAAAAGGGGTGATATAATCGTGTTCAAGTATCCGGAAGACCCCAAAAGGGACTTCATAAAAAGGGTTATAGCTGTCGAGGGAGACATGATAGATGAGAAAAACAGGACGGTCTTCATAAACGGCCGGCCCGTAGAGGAGATTTATGCAAGACACACCGATGAAAAGATGTCGGGCGCGGAGCCTAAGGACAATTTCGGCCCTCTAATCGTGCCCAAGGACAAATACTTTGTGATGGGCGATAACCGCGACCAGAGCTACGACTCCCGTTTCTGGGGGTTTGTGGACACAAACGAGATAAAGGGCAAGGCCCTCATCATCTACTGGTCGTGGGACAGGGAGCGGTTCATGCCCCGGCTCGGCAGGTTCGCCCATATAGTGCGCTGATGTGCAAGTGGATTAATAGATTAATCTGCCTCGGGGTCTTCGGAGGGGCCGTCTATGCGGCATACATCTTCGGGATGCCTTATTACAGGTTCTATGCCCTCAAGTCGGATGTGAAGGATATAGCGCGTTTTGAGTTTACAGTAGGACAGGGCGGAAAAGACAAGGCCCTTATCGAGGAAATCCTTAAGAGGGCCGCTGAGTTGGGCGTGCCCCTGACGGAGGCAAACATCGCCCTGACCGAAAAGACCCTGACCGTGAGGTGGTCGAAGACCGCAGACCTGTTGGGCATTTATCAAAGAAGGCTCGATTTCACCGTAGATGTGCCGAGGAAGTAGATGTTTACCGGCCTTATAGAGGAAATGGGCAAAGTCGTCTCGCTCGGGAAAAGCGGCAATGCAGGCTCTTTAAAGGTCAGGGTCTCGCTTAAGGATGTGAAGGCAGGCGACAGCATCTCGGTAAACGGCGTATGCCTTACGGCCATCTCCATAAAGGGGGATGTCCTCGGTTTCGACCTCTCGGAAGAAACCCTTAAGAGCACGGCCATGGGAGGGCTGAGGCCCGGCGATAAGGTGAACATAGAGTCCTCCCTGAGGGCCGATGGAAAATTAGGCGGACACTTCGTCACCGGGCATATAGATACCGTGGGACGGATAAGGAAAAAGGCGGAAAGCAACGGGGGGCTTAAGGTCGAAATCGCCCTCCCGCAGGAATGGCTCCATCTGCTTGTGCCCAAAGGCTCGGTGGCCGTTGACGGCATAAGCCTCACGGTCGTGGATGTCCTCGAAGACGGCTTCACGGTCGTCATAATACCGCATACCGGGGCAGTAACGACAATCGGGCTTAAAAAACAAGGGGAGACCGTCAACATAGAAACCGATATAATAGGCAAGTATGTGAAGAGACTCCTCGCCGGGGGCAGCGCCCCCGGCCGTTTTGAGGAAGGCGCACTGATGAAGACACTAAAAAGACAGGGGTTTGCATAATGCAGAAATACAGGTTCAACGCCATAGAGGAGACTATAGAGGAGCTTCAAGAGGGCAGGATGGTCATCCTCGTGGACGACGAAGACAGGGAAAACGAGGTGGACCTCTGTATGGCCGCCGAGAAGGTTACCCCGGAGGCGATTAACTTCATGGCCCGGCACGGAAGAGGGCTCATATGCCTTTCCCTCACGCCGGAGAGGGTCGAGACCCTGAAGCTCCCGATGATGACCGACGAAAACACATCCCAGTTCGGCACCGCATTTACGGTCTCCATAGAGGCCAAGAAGGGCGTTACGACGGGCATCTCCGCGCACGCCAGGGCAAAGACCGTGCTTACCGCAATAGACCCGGCAACAAGGCCCGAGGATTTAGCCCGGCCCGGACATGTATTCCCCCTCAGGGCCAAGCCCGGAGGCGTCCTCCAGAGGGCCGGACAGACCGAGGGCTCGGTCGACCTCGCAAGGCTCGCCGGACTTTATCCGGCAGGGGTCATATGCGAGATAATGAGCGACGACGGGACGATGGCCCGCGTGCCGGAGCTCCAGATGTTCGCAAAAAGACACGACCTCAAAATAACCACCGTAAAAGACCTCATCAACTACAGGATGAGGGCCGAACGGCTCGTAAGGAGGATAGCCGATGTCTCGCTCCCCACGGACTTCGGAGAGTTCAGGGCCATCGCATATGCAAACGGCGTGGATTCCAATGTCCATATTGCGCTCGTCAAAGGCGAGATAAGGCCCGACGAGAAGGCGCTCGTGAGGGTGCACTCGGAGTGCCTTACAGGGGATACATTCGGCTCCAAGAGATGCGACTGCGGAAAACAGCTGCATAAGGCGATGCAGATTATAGAGGCCGGA
Organism: uncultured Nitrospirota bacterium; assembly: GCA_964588515.1. Classification (GTDB taxonomy): domain Bacteria; phylum Nitrospirota; class Thermodesulfovibrionia; order Thermodesulfovibrionales; family JdFR-86; genus CAZPPU01. The sequence goes on along the minus strand of CAZPPU010000007.1, from coordinate 17,181 downwards.
GGCAAAGGCGTGCTCCTTTACATGAGGCAGGAAGGAAGGGGCATCGGCATAGCAAACAAGCTCAGGGCCTACGAACTTCAGGACGGGGGGCTCGACACCGTCGAGGCCAACATAAAATTGGGCTTCAAGCCCGACCTCAGGGACTACGGCATAGGCGCCCAAATCCTCGTCGATATCGGCGTAAGACAGATGCGGCTCATGACCAACAACCCCAAGAAGATAATCGGACTTGAGGGCTACGGCCTGAGCGTTGCCGAGCGGGTCCCCATAGAGGTCAGACCAAACGACAAAAACATCGCATACCTCGAGACGAAGAAAAAAAAGTTGGGCCACCTCCTCGAAAGCGTGTGATTCACCCGCCGGGGGCACGGCCCCCCACGATATTATAGGGGACTTTGCCCCCTATGCCCCCCCAAAAATATGACCAAAAACCCATTAGAAATATGTTAAAATAAAAAGTTAAATCAAAGGCTTTTAAGAGATGTCCAAGGTCCCGGTAAGCATAGAAGCGGAGATGAAGTCCGCCTACCTCGATTACGCAATGAGCGTAATCATAGGACGGGCGCTTCCGGATGTCCGCGACGGGCTTAAACCCGTCCAAAGAAGGATACTTTATGCGATGCTCAGGGAGGGGCTCCTCCCCGGCAAAAGGTATTCCAAGTGCGCGGGCGTGGTGGGCGAGGTCCTCAAGAAATACCACCCCCACGGGGACATGTCCGTATACGACGCCCTTGTTAGGCTCGCACAGGACTTCAACATGCGCTACCCCCTTATAGACGGCCAAGGCAACTTCGGCACGCTTGAAGACCCGCCTGCGGCCTACAGGTACACGGAGGCCCGCCTCACGAAGCTTGCCGAGGAGATGCTTACGGATATAGACAAGGAGACCGTGGGCTTCGTCCCGAACTTCGACGAGACGACCGAGGAACCCGTCGTCCTCCCAACGAGGGTGCCCAACCTCCTCGTAAACGGCTCAACCGGGATAGCGGTCGGCATGGCAACGAACATCCCGCCGCATAACCTGGGCGAGGTCGTGGACGGCCTTGTCATGCTCCTTGAAAACCCGGATGCAGGCATAGAGGACCTTGCCGGGGCGGTAAAGGGGCCGGACTTCCCGACCGGCGGGGCCATACTCGGCACCGAAGGCATCATGGAGGCTTATAAGCACGGTAAAGGGCACATCAGGGTAAGGGCCACGGCAAGGGTGGAGCGGGACCACAAAGGCATGGAGAGCATTATAATCACCGAACTGCCCTATCAGGTCAGCAAGGCCCGGGTCATAGAGAAGATAGCCGAGCTTTCGAGGGACAAAAGGCTCGAGGGCATCTCGGAAATAAGGGACGAATCCGACAGGGAGGGCCTGAGGGTCGTGCTTGAGCTTAAGCGCGGGGAAGTGGCCGAGGTGCTCCTCAATAACCTCTATAAGCACACCTCGCTTGAATCCACATTCGGCATGATAATGCTTGCCATCGTCGGGGGTCAGCCGCATATCCTCAACCTGAAGAGGCTCCTGGGCTTTTTCCTTCAGCACAGAAGGGAAGTGGTCTTAAGGAGAAGCAGATACGAGCTCAGGAAGGCCGAAGAGAAGGCCCACATCTTAGAGGGCCTGAAAATCGCCATCGACAACCTCGATGCCGTTATCGCACTCATAAGAAAATCGAAAAGCCCGGACGATGCAAGGGTCGGGCTGATGGCGGGGTGGGGGCTTACGCAGGTGCAGGCACAGGCCATATTAGATATGAAGCTACAGCGCCTCACCGCGCTCGAAAGGGACAAGCTCATCGAGGACTACACCGCAGTGATAAAGGAGATAGAGCGGCTGAGGGCCATCATAGGCAGTGAGGCCCTCGTCACGGGGATAATAAAAGACGAGCTCCTCGATATCAGGGGAAAATATGCGGACGACCGGAGGACACGGATTACGGGCGAGACGAAGGAACTCACAATCGAAGACCTCATCACCGAAGAGGACATGGTGATTACCGTCTCCCACGACGGATATATAAAGAGAAACCCCCTGAGCGCCTACCGGAGCCAGAGACGGGGGGGCAAGGGCCTCATCGGCATGGAGACCAAGCAGGACGATTTCGTGGAACAGCTCTTCATAGGCTCCACGCACGACTATATGCTCTTTTTCAGCAACCTCGGAAGGCTTTACTGGCTCAAGGTCTACCAGATACCCGAGGCCGGAAGGGCCGCAAAGGGCAAGGCCATCGTGAACCTCCTTTCCCTTCAGGAGGGCGAGCGCATTACGACCGCCATACCGGTAAGGGATTTCAAGGAGGACTTCTTAGTGATGTTCACAAAGAAAGGCACCGTGAAGAAGACCCCCCTTGAGGAGTTCGGAAACCCGAGGGGCAAGGGCATTATAGCCCTGAGCCTCGACGAAGGCGATGAGCTTATCGGCGTGAAAAGGACAAACGGCACTGCGGACCTCATCATCGGCACGAGGAACGGCCACGCAATAAGGTTCAACGAAGAGGATGTGAGGCCCATGGGGAGGGCCGCAAGGGGCGTCCGGGGCATAAGGCTCAGGAAAGACGACGAGGTCGTCTCCACCGATGTCATAGAAGAAAACACCACCCTCTTGACGGCAACCGAAAAGGGCGTGGGCAAGCGGTCCAAAGTCGAGGAATACCCGGTCCAGGCAAGAGGAGGGATGGGCGTCATATCTATAAAGCTCACGCCCAAGGGCGGAAAGGCGGTCGGGCTCCTTCAGGTCAGGGAGGAAGACGAGGTCGTCCTCATAACCAATGCAGGCAAGCTCATACGGACGAGGGCAAGGGATGTCTCCATCCACGGAAGGAGCACACAGGGCGTCAGGCTCATGGATGTGGGGCCGGAAGAAAGAATAGTCTCAATCGGAAGGACTGCGGAGAGGGATTGACCCGCCGGCCCTCCGTCATGCAAAATACCCTAATTGGAAGCCTTAGGAGGCAAAAATGAAATATCTGCTCTTGGCGCTTTCGGCGCTGATTGCGCTAACCGGCTGTGAGAAGAAGCCGGTTGCAATCGTAAACGGTAGTGAGATCTCAAGACGGCTCTACGACTATGCCCTCAATGAAAGGATGGGAGAGCATAAGGCCCGGAGCGCGGGCTTCGACATGCAGGCCATGAAGCATGCGGTCATCGAACAGCTCGTAGCCGACAAAGTCCTCTTGGGCGGCGCAAAGGAGGCGGGCATTGCCGCGACCGACGATGAGGTCCAAAGCGAGATGGCCCGGATGAGGCAAAACCTCACGGAAGAGGCATTCAAAAAGGGACTCAAGGCCAAGGGGGTTACCCTCGATTTCATGAAGGAGCGCATAAGGGAGAGGATTGTCCTTGAGAGGTTCATCATCCGTTTAGTCCCCGAGGACTCCGTTGGGGAGGCCGAGATAAAGGATTACTACAGGCATTCCATGAAGCCGTTCCTTAAGCCCGATACCGTGCTTGTAAGGTTCATCCAGACCAATACGGAGGAGGAAGCAAGGCGGATACTTGCCGACATCGCAAAGACCGGCTTCGACCGGAAGGCCGACTCCCTCGATAAGGAAAAGAGGCTCTTCGTGAGCGATTATGGGTGGGTCGAGCCCGGGCTATTCGGCCCGGAAATCGCCTCGGCCCTGAGAGACACAAAGAAAGGCTCATACGGGGGCCCTTATAAGGGCAAGGAGGCCTGGTTTATCTTCCGCATAAAAGACAGGCAGACCGGAAGGCCCGAAAGCCTCGCCGAGGCCAGAGACAAGATAAAGGCGCTCCTTCTTTCGAATAAAAGGCAGGCGATGGTCTCCGGCTGGGTTGCGGACAGAAAAAGCAGGGCCAGCATAATAATGAACATTTAGGGAGGGCCTCTGGAAAAGGTAGTCCTCAGGTTCAAAAGCGGAACGCTACTTAAGGGTTACCTGCTCTTCTTCTCGGACGAGTCCCCAAGCGTGATGCTTGAGACCCCCGAGGGCGAGAGCATCGAGGTGCCTGCGGAGGAGCTTAAGGCGGTCTTCTTCGTGCGGTCCTTCGAGGGGGACAGCGAATACAAGGAAAGGAAATCCTACGCGGGCAGGGGCCCCGGAAGGAAGATATACATAAGGTTTACGGACAACGAGTCCCTCATCGGCCGCACCGACGGGGACATCCCATGGCAGGGGGGATATTTCCTGACGAAGCCGGAAAGGGAAAAAACAGGCTTCTTCGTAAGGCCGGCAGACGCCGAAAGCAACAACACGAAGGTCTATGTATTCAACTCCGCCATCAAGGACATCACCCTGATAGGCTGAGATTTGAAATTTCAAATTCCATATCTTCTTCTTGTCCTCTTGGTCTTCTTCTTCGGTCTGCCGGCCCATGCGGCCGAGCTCGACGGGATTGTTGCGGTCGTAAACAACGAGGCCATCACCATGGGAGAGCTTTGGAGGGCGATGGAGGTGGAATTCGACCGCCGGGGGGTCCCCCCCGCCGAGCGGGAAAAGGCCTTCAGGCAAAACGCCCCGGGCTTCCTCGAAGAGATGATAGAGGTGAGGCTTGAGCTTCAGGAAGCCGTAAGGCTCGGCATAGCCGTCCCGGACAGGGAAGTCGATGACGCCATAGGGAACATCAAGAGGGAAAACTCCCTGAGCGAGGAGCAGTTCGCGGAGGCCCTGAGGAAAGAGGGTTTCACCCTCGAACTTTATAAAGAAATGCTCATCGTAGAGATGACCTTGGGGAGGTTCGTGGACCGTGAGGTAAGAATCAGGGTCATCGTCACGGATAAGGAGGTAAGCGCCCGTCTGGAGGGCACGGCCGATGAGCCGCTTTATAAAATAAGGCAGATATTCATAAAGGAGGACGAGGCCCGGGCGCTTAGTCTCTTTGAAAGGCTCAAGGCGGGCGAAGACTTCCCTGCCCTCGCACGGCAGTACTCCCAAGACCCCACCAAAGAGGCGGGCGGCGATTTGGGCTACCTGAGGGAAAGCGAGCTCGGCGAAGAGTTCATCGAGGCCCTGAAGGGCTTAAAACCCGGAGGGGTAAGCAGGCCCTTTACGACCCTTGCCGGAATCCATATCATAAAGCTCGAAGGCACGGGGAGGCTCGATGAGTTGATAAGGAAGTCCCTGTACGAGGAAAAATTCGCCGGCCAATACCGGCTCTGGCTGAAGGGCCTGAGGGAAAAGTCTTTTATAGAAATCAGGCTTCCGGAGACACAAGCCATCCAACTGCAATAGCCGGCCTTCCGCTTCTACGCTCCACATCCACATGTTTGGAGCTCACCCGTCTGTCCATGATAATCCTTGCATTGGCCAGCATAGACGGTATCTCCGGGTTTACGATGAGAAGGCTTTCATCCCTGCAATGCGGACATTCGGTTATGTGGTTTGCGGACGAGTATGAAACCCTGCCGCAGTCCGGACAGTAAAAGTTCTCCATAAAAACACCCCTTATCGTAATTAATCCGGCGGGGGGCGTGCCCAAAACGGCCGCCCCCCCTGCCTCTAAATAAACTTATATCTCTAAAATCAGTAGCCGCCTGCCGCCTTCATGTGGCACTTGTTGCAATTGCCTTCCTGCGCAAACACCTTTGTGCCGTTATGGCATGTGCCGCAGAACGCGCCGGCCTCATGCGGGGCCGTTATCTTGGCCGTGCCCTTCTTCATGGTAAAGGGCTTGTTTTCCTTGTGGCAGTCCATGCACTTGTTCACCTTGTGTGTGTCGCCTTTGAATACGACCTTGCCCTCTTTGCCTCCTGCAAACTCCACGGTCTTACCCGGCCCTACCGCCACCGCGCTCCCAACGAGCGCCATCGTAATCAATATGCAAAGAACGAGCGTCAATGTCCTCATCCTCATTCACCTCCTTTCGGATTCGATATAAATGAAAGTCCCAAAAAGACCATAAACTATAATACAGCCCCCGGATGTCTGTCAAGGGCAATACTTGACAATCCCGCTAAAGTATTTTATCTTTTTATTATGCTCAGGCTTTCGACGAGGGGACAGTACGGGGTAAGGGCGATGTTCGAGGTCGCAAAGGGATATCCGGAGCCCGTTACCATCAAGGAGATATCCGAAAGTCAGGAGCTCTCGGCCGCCTATCTGGAGCAAATCCTCAACAAGCTGAGAAAGGCCGGGCTCATAAAGAGCATCAAGGGCCCGGGCGGCGGGTATGTCCTTAGCCGGAGGCCCGATGAGGTGAGCATAGGCTCCATCTTGAGGCCGCTTGAAGGCCCGCTTGCCATAACATCGTGCCTTACCAAAGAGGGCTGTAAGAGGATAGACATCTGCGTCACATATCTCCTTTGGAGGGCGCTCGGCGAAAAAATAGACGGGTTCCTTCAGACCATCACGCTTAAGGACCTACTGAAGGGAACCTTTACGGGGAAAGCGTCATTGACACTGCCGGAGGCGAAATGGCGCTGAAGTTCGTAGAGCATGTGAAGGCCGATGTCACTGCGGATATCGTCTACATGATGTGCCCGATGCACCTCCTTAAGCTTCAGGAGCTGATAAAGACGCTTGAGCCCGGGCAGGTCCTCGAAATACTCACGGATTATGACGGCGCGCTCGAGGACATCCCCTCGTGGTGCGAAAAAACAGGCAATGAGTTCCTCGGCATCGAAGAGACCGAGGATTTCTATAAGTTCTATATAAGAAAGAGAGGTCCGAGATGAAGATGCGTTATTTCGACCATGTGGCCACAACCCCCCTGCCGGAGGAGGCGCTCTCTGCGATGATGCCCTACCTCAGAGAGGAGTTCGGAAACCCCCTTTCCCTTTACGACTTAGGGGCAAAGGCAAGGCAAGCGGTCGAGGAGGCGAGGGCGAAGGTCGCCTCTCTCATCAATGCAAGGCCTTCCGGCATTATATTCACATCGAGCGGCGCCGAGGCCAACAACATGGCCCTCAAGGGCATCGCCCTCGCAAGACAGGGTCAGGGCAAACATATAATAGTCTCCAGGGCGGAGCACCACTCCGTCCTGAATGCGGCGCGTTCGCTCGAAAAGACGGGCTTTGCCGTAACCTATCTCCCGATAGACAAACACGGCCTCGTTGAGCCGGATACCCTGAGGAAGGCCGTCATCCCCGAAACCACCCTCGTCTCCATAATACTTGCAAGCCCGGAAGTCGGCACCGTAGAGCCGATAAAAGAGCTTGCCCGTATAGTGAAGGAAAAAGGCAATGCCTCCTTCCATACGGACGCAGTCGCCGCAGTCGGGAATATCCCGGTAGATGTCGCCGACCTCGGAGTGGACCTCCTGAGCCTATCGGCCCATCAGTTCTACGGCCCCAAGGGCGCAGGCGCACTCTATGTAAGGGAGGGCACACGCATAGTGCCCCTCATATACGGCGGCATACAGGAGGGCGGAAGACGCGCGGGCACGGAGAATGTCCCTGCCATAGTCGGGATGGGACGGGCCGCGGAGATTGCAAAAGAAAGGCTTTCAGAGAGCGCGGATAAACTCAAGGCGATGAGGGACCGCCTGATAGAGGGGGCCCTCAAGGTGGAAAAGTGCCACCTCACCGGGCATCCCGACCGGAGACTTCCCGGACATGCAAGCTTCTGTGTGGAGTTCATAGAGGGAGAGGCCATGCTCCTTCTCCTGGCCTCAAAGGGCATATACGCCGCATCGGGCTCGGCCTGCTCGTCGAAGGCCCTTAAGGCATCGCCCGTGCTTTTGAGCATGGGCATCCCGGCGGGTCTCGCACAAGGCTCCATCGTCTTTTCCCTCGGAAGGGAAAACACCGGCGAGGACATAGACTATCTTATTTCGGAATTTCCGCCTATAATTAAACGGCTAAGAGAAATCTCCCCCTATGCGCAGACATGGGGCGGGGTGGAGGAGTCCGGACAATGTATTCCCCAAAAGTAATGGACCATTTCATGAACCCGAGGAATGTCGGCGAAGTCGAAACCCCCGACGGCGTGGGCATGGAGGGCAACCCCACATGCGGGGATGTGATGAAGATAACGATTAAGGTCAAGGACGGCCGCATCGAGGATGCGAAGTTCAGGACATTCGGCTGTGGGGCGGCCATCGCGGTATCGAGCATGGTCACGGAGATGGTCAAGGGAAAGACCATCGAGGAGGCCCTCTCCCTCTCGAAGGAGGCCGTGGCGGAGGCCTTGGGCGGCCTCCCCGCACAGAAGATGCACTGCTCCAATTTGGGCGCCGACGCCCTGAGAAAGGCAATCGAGGACTATAAAAACAAGCAGGCGGGATAAAGGACCTCTTTCCTCGAAAGGTTATGGGATAATAGAGACACTCATAGTCCTTATTGTCCTTAGCGTCCTCGTAGTCGTGGCCTACGACCGGTATCAGAAGACCGCGCTTGAGGCGAAGAAGACCGCGCTTAAGGCCGAACTCGGCAACCTCAGGCAGTCCATAATCCTGTTTAAGGCGATGAACGGCAGATACCCCAAAGACCTAAAAGAACTCATAACCTTGCGCTATGCCTTCCCCTATAAGGACGACCTGATAACCGGCGAGTACCTCCGGCCCCGCGCCCTCGACGAGCGGGGCAACATACTGGACCCCTTCGGCCTGCCTTATAGCTATTACCCCTACGACGGCTCCGTGAGAACGCAAAAGGAAGGCTTCGAGCACTACTGAGGGGGCTACGAGCCCCTGCGATATTGGGGGCTACGAGCCCCCACGACAGGCACGGCCCCCTACGATATTGCCTAATCCGCCTCCGGTGTGCTACCATTGGAAAAACCCGAAAGGAGTCCGGATGAAAAAGACAATCTTTCTTATAGCGATGTCCGTCTTTTTGTTTTCCTGTGCGGAGAAGGAAAGCGGCGGGAAATACCTTGCAAAGGTCAACAATGTCTTCATAACGGAAAAAGATGTGACTAAAGAGGTGAATGCCCTTCCGCCCGAGGTCAGGGAAATGTTCCTTGCCGAGGCCAACATCGAAGAGTTCGTCGAGGAGCTTGTCAAAAAGGAGCTTCTCTATCAGGAGGCGATGAAGAAGGGAGTGGGCAATTCGGAGGAGTTTAAAAAGAAGGTAGAGGACTTCAGAAAGGTAATGATGATACAGCTCCTGCTTGAGGATGTCATCGAGGAGAAGACCGAGGTCACGGACAAGGAAGTAAAGGAATTTTATGAGAAGAACAAGTCCGGGCTTTCAATCGGGGGGAAGAAAGGGGCCGTGGACTTCGAAAAAGTAAAGGGCCTCATAAGACAGAGGCTCATTGCGGACAAGCAGAGGGAAATCTTCGACTCCTACATGGCCGGGCTTAAGGACAAGTACAAGGTCGAGGTCAACAAAGAGGCGATTGCAAGGCTCTCAAACACGGCCAAGCCTTAAAGGGGGCTACGAGCCCCCGCGTAATTTTATTGAATGAGGTAACTGCAAAGCGGGGCGCCTTCGGCCTGACAGCTTTCCCTGACGACGCCCTCTCCGAAGAGCGCCCTGTAGAGGGAAAGCTCGGAGGCGCAAAGCTCCCTGAACTCGACTGCGGCCTCATAGAGCGGGCAGTTGAACTGCTTGAGCCTGAATGCCCCGGACATCTCTTCAAGCTCGGCCATGTAGCCGTTTTCGTTGAGCAGGCGGAGGAAGGCCCCGAGCCTTTCCGCCCGGCCCTCGGGAAACGAGACGGCCTTCTCCTTCATGAACGCATCTTCCCTCAGCCCGAGAAGCTCTTCTAATGTGCCTGCGTTTTTTGCGGCAGTGAGGATATCGAGCAGAAACCCTTCATATGCGCGGGGGAAATGGGAGGCCGCCTTGCCGGTGAGGCTGTAAAGGAGCCTCGGTCTTCCGGTGCCGGCTTTCTCCGTGGCGATGCTGAGGAGACCGTCTTTTTCGAGGGCATGGAGGTGCTGTCTTACGCCCATCGGCGTGATGCCGAGCGCTTTGCTTAATTCATCTGCGCTCATGCCCCCAATATCGGGGGGGGCCGTGCCCCCTTTCCGAAGGAGCAGAAGGAGCTTTTGCTTAGTCCCTGTCAGCACACTTAAAGTTAGCATAACCCGCACTGCCCTTGCAATTTACCTCATGCGGTGATAAACCTTAAGCATGATAGTCGTCGAGGCGTTCAAGGGGAGGCCTGTCTCCGACTGGGGCGTGGAGATAGTGGAGCGGAAGGGCCGGGGGCATCCGGACTACATATGCGATTCCGTCATGGAGGCAATCTCGGTCGCCCTCTCGAAGGAGTATAAACGGACCTTCGGCGCGGTGCTCCACCACAACATAGACAAGGGGCTTCTTGCCGCCGGGAGGGTCATTAAACGCTTCGGCGGAGGAAGGGTCGTCAAGCCCATGGAGCTTATAATAGGAGACAGGGCGACTTTCATCGTAGACGGTAAGAAAATCCCGGTCGCCGATATAGCAGTCTCTGCGGCAAAGCGGTGGCTCCGGGAAAACCTGAGGTTCGTAGACCCGGAAAAGCACATCCGCTTCAGGAGCGTCCTTGCCCCGGGCAGTGAGGAGCTTGCGGACATATTCATGAGGCCGGGCGCGGTCAGGGGGGCACAGCCCCCTGCGGCAGGCACGGCCTGCCACGAAAGGGGGGCACGGCCCCCTGCGATATTTGGGGCAAACGACACCTCTGCGGCCGTGGGCTACTACCCGCTTTCCCCGACCGAGGAGACGGTGCTTAAGCTCGAAAGATATCTCAACTCCAAGGGCTTTAAAAACAAATATCCGGAAACGGGCGAGGACATAAAAGTCATGGCCCTGAGGCAAGGCGGGAGGCTCGACCTTACCGTTGCAATGCCGCTGATTTGCGAATTCGTAAGCTCAGAGGCGGACTACTTTGAAAAGAAAGAACGCATCAGCCGCCAATGCACGAAGTTCCTTCTGGGGGAAAGCGTCTTTGAACAAACCGAGGTGCATCTAAACACGCTCGATGAAAAAGGCAGAGGGCTTGGAGGCGTATACCTGAGCCTGCTTGGGACATCCGCCGAGGATGCGGACTCCGGTCAGGTCGGAAGGGGAAACCGGGTAAACGGCCTCATCTCCATCAATAGGCCGATGGGCACGGAGGCGGCCGCAGGGAAAAACCCGGTAAGCCATGTCGGAAAAATCTACAATGTCCTTGCGCACAAGGCCGCCGGAGAGATATACGGGAAAGTGGAAGGCGTGCGGGAAGTCTATGTGCTTCTTCTAAGCAGAATAGGCGCGCCCATAGACAAACCCCTCATGGCGTCTGTCCGGCTCATTCTAAAAAGGGGCGTTGCGCTCAGAGATGTCTCGCAAAAGGTCACGGGAATTTTAGAAGAGCGGCTTTCAAAGATTGCCGCCCTCTGCGACGAACTTACGGAGGGCAGACACAAAATCTGCTGAACGGGAAGGGATTCCCTGCAAATCCAAAATTTAACCAAAAATTAAAATAACAGTCTTGTAAGCCAAAAACTCTTGATTAAGCGGGAGTGCCCCTGTTTGCCTTGACAGGAAGAAGGTGACTGCTTAATATATGCGGCAGAGAGTTCTTCTATAATTCCCTGCCTGTGGCAGACGGGGATAAAAGAAGGGACAACATCGATAAAAGATAAATGAGAACTACCATAGATGAATTTAAACGCTGGATGTTATCGCCCGTGGAGGGCAAGAATTTAGAGTTCAAAGAGGCGAAGAATCAATTCGATCCGACGAAGCTTTCCCGTTACTGCGTTGCAATTGCAAATGAGGGAGGCGGGAAATTAATCCTTGGTATTACAGATAAACCGCCGCGTAAGGTAATTGGTAGCAATGCTTTTCAGAATGTGGTTGACATACAGAGGAGATTATTAGATAAACTGCGTTTTCGAGTTGAAGTTGAGGAATTCACACATCCCGATGGGAGGGTGATAATATTCCATATCCCCTCTCGTCCTGTGGGAACCGCTTACCAGTTTGAAGGTGCTTATCTGATGCGTTCTACCGAAGATACCGTGCCAATGACTGAAGACCGTTTACGCCATATATTCGATGAAGGGAAACCAGATTGGCTTTCCAGAGCTGCAAGGAAAAACTGTTCTGGCGATGATATAGTCCAACTGCTTGGTACACAATATTATTTTGACCTTCTCAAAGTGCCTTATCCAGCCGATCGGGAAGGAGTTCTTGACCGCTTCGAGCGTGAAAAACTGATTGCCAAAAAAAATGGAACTTGGACTATTACAAACCTCGGGGCAGTCTTATTTGCTAAACAGCTTGACGACTTTGAGGGGCTTTCTCACAAAGCACTGCGTGTTATCATTTATGACGGAACAGACAAGTTAAAAACCAGACTGGATAAAATAGGAGCAAAAGGTTATGCAATTGGATTAGAAGGGCTGATAGACTTCATAAACAGTCAGATTCCGACAAACGAAATAATCGAAAAAGCTATTCGAAAAGAAGTAAAAATGTTTCCTGAGATTTGCGTTCGTGAACTTGTAGCAAATGCGATGATCCATCAGGATTTCGAAGAAATAGGCAGTTCAGTGAAGGTTGAGATTTATACCGACCGAGTAGAATTTACGAATCCCGGCAAACCATTTATCTCACCTGATAGATTCATTGACGAAGACCAGTCGCGAAATGAACAGCTGGCCAAGCTAATGCGAAGGTTTGGTATTTGTGAAGCGAAGGGAAGCGGTATTGATAAGGTGATTAAAGCCGCTGAGGTATATCAGTTGCCAGCACCAGATTTTCGCGGTGGCGACCGTCACACTACTGCTATTCTGTTTTCTCATAAAAATTTTGAGGGTATGGACCGCAATGACCGGATGAGGGCTTGCTACCAGCACTGCTGTTTGCGATATGTCATGAACCAGAAAATGACAAATCAGAGCTTGCGCGAACGGTTCAATCTTCCAGAAAATAAATCAGAGTCCGTCTCAAGGGTCATTCGGGAAACTATAGAGGCAGGGCTTATAAAATTATCAGACCCGGCAGTAACTTCTTTTAGGTTGCGAAGTTATACGCCGTATTGGGCCTGACTTTATTTAGACGCTATCGGGTTTTCGTTGTTAATAACTTTGTAACTGCTTAAAATTTACAGAAATTTTTATTTAGGCGCAAAATGCTTTTTGCCTATTCGGAAGCGTGTAGACTTCTCAGACCCTCTTTAACACCAGCGCCGCATTCACCCCGCCGAAGCCGAAGGAGCTTGAGACGGCCGCCTTGGGGTTGGACTTCTTTGCGGTCGTTGCGATATTGAGGTCGAACTCCGGCTCTGTGAGGTTTATCGTAGGCGGGATTATCCCTGCCTTAAGCGACATTGCGGTTACGCCTGCCTCGAACGCTCCGGATGCCCCGAGCATATGGCCTGTCATGGATTTGTTTGCGCTAAGAGGAGTTTTCCGGCCAAAGAGCTTTTTTATGGTCTCGACCTCGACCCTGTCTCCTTCGGGTGTGGCCGTGGCATGGGCATTGACATAGCCTATATCCGCCGGGGACATGCCCGCCTCCTTGAGAGCGGAATTTATCGCCTCTGTTTGGCTTTCGCTTTCCGGTCTTGTCTCGTGGCCGGAGACGGTATTTCCATAGCCCGTAAGCTCCGCATACGGCACTGCGCCCCTTTTAAGCGCGGATTTAAGCTCCTCGAGCACGAGCACACATGCGCCCTCCGAAAGTACGAAGCCGTCCCTTCTCCTGTCGAAGGGCCTCATAATGCCCAGACCCGAAAGTGCGCCTGTCTTCCCGTAGCCCTCAAACGAAAGCCTGCAAAGAGGGGCCTCCGTGCCGCCTGCGAGCATGACACCCGTATGGCCTCCCCTGATGAGCCTCCATGCCTCGCCGATCGCATTTGCCCCCGAAGCACAGGAGTTGGAAATGCCGAGGCAACTGCCCCTTATGCCGAGCCTGCCTGCCACCCGGGATGCGGCCATCCCGATGGTCGTGGAGGGCATGAGGTATGCGGAAACCTTCCCCGTCATCCCGGCCTCAAGCCCGCTTATCCCGCCCCTGCTTGAGCCTATGACGACCCCGTCTGCGGCCTTAAGACCGGCGTCCTCTACGGCCATGAGCGAGGCCGCAATCGCATAGTGGATGAACGGGTCGAGCCGCCTTATCTCCTTTGGGTTCAGATATGCGCCGGGGTCGAACCCTTTGAGCGCACCCGCATGCCGGCCCGCTTCGATCTCCCTGATTCCGGATTTCCCTTCACGAAGGGCCTTCCACGATTCCCCGAAGGTATTTCCGAGCGGAGTAACCGCACCTATCCCCGTTATAACCACCCTGCGAACCATGGTTTATACTAACACAGCCCGATACGGTGTTATAATAACCGATGGAGATTATCAGGGAAATCCTCGACTTCGTGATGCACCTCGACAGCCACCTCTACGAGATAATCGGGCAGTACGGGGGCTGGACATACGGGATTCTCTTTGCGATAATCTTCTGCGAGACAGGGCTTGTGGTCACGCCCATCCTGCCCGGGGATTCGCTTCTTTTTGCCGCAGGCGCGCTATCCGGGGCGGGCGCTCTGGATGTCAAGTGGCTTCTTCTTCTTCTCAGCATTGCGGCCATAGCCGGAGACACGGTGAATTACTGGATAGGGTATTTCACCGGCCCGCAGATATTCTACAAGGAGGGGTCCCGGCTCCTCAACAGGGAATACTTAGACCGGACGCACCGCTTCTATGAAAGGCACGGCGGAAAGACCATCATCATCGCCCGGTTCGTCCCCATAATCCGCACATTTGCGCCCTTTGTTGCGGGCATAGGCAAGATGACATACGGGAGGTTCCTGAACTATAACATCGCAGGCGGACTCGCATGGATTTCCATATTCATCGTCGGCGGTTACTTTTTCGGCAACATCCCGTTTGTAAAGGAGCACTTCACCGCAGTCATCTTCGCAATAATAATACTCTCCGTGATGCCCGCGGTCGTGGAGTTCCTAAGACATAAAAAAGGGAATCGGTGAACCTCATACCGGTTCGTTAGGACGGGGGTGCGGGGGCCGATGGCCCCCGCATATTTTTCCCTTTATAGCACGGGCAGGTAGGTTTCGTGCTCGAAGGGGAAGACCCTGATACGGTAGTCGTCCCACTCCACGCGCTTGCTCATCAGAAGCTCGTTGAATATGTGCTCGCCCAGTGTGTCCTTGAGGAGGTCGCTTTTTTCCGCATTCTCGATGGCCTCTATGAGGGAGCCCGGCAGTTCCTTTATGCCCATCTTCGCCCTCTGTGCCGCAGGCAGATGGTAGACATCCAACTCCACCGGCTCCGGCAGTTTGTAGCCCTTATCCACACCTCTCAGGCCCGCATTGAGCATGCATGCGAAGGCCAGGTAGGGATTGCAGGAAGGGTCCGGACTGCGGAGCTCGATGCGGGTCGCCTTTTCTTTACCGGGCTTATAAAGCGGAACCCTTATAAGGGCCGAGCGGTTCCTCCTCGCCCAGCAGATGTAGACCGGGGCCTCGTATCCGGGCACGAGCCTCTTATAGGAGTTCACCCACTGATTCAGAACAAGCGTCATCTCCCTTACATGGGTCATGACGCCTGCAATGTATTTCTTTGCGATGTCCGAGAGGAAATACTTGTCCTTTGCATCGAAGAAGGCGTTCCTCTGCCCTTTAAAGAGACTCTGGTGGGTGTGCATGCCGCTTCCGTTCTGTCCGAAGATGGGCTTGGGCATGAATGTGGCGTACACGCCGTGCTTCTTTGCGATCTCCTTCACCGTAACCCTGTAGGTCATGACCGCATCGGCCATCGAGAGGGCGTCGGTGTATCTGAGGTCTATCTCGTGCTGTGAATGGGCGACCTCGTGGTGGGAATATTCGACCTTTATGCCCATGGTCTCAAGCGAAAGTATGGTGTCGCGCCTGAGGTCTTCTGCGGCGTCCATCGGGTAGTCGAAATACCCGCCCTCGTCGAGTGTCTCCGTGCCCTTGTCGGTCTTGAAGTAGAAGTATTCGAGCTCCGGGCCGAGATAGAGTGTGTAGCCTTTCGCCTTAGCCTTCTGGAGGTTCCTCTTGAGGACATAGCGGGGGTCTCCCTTATAGGGCGTGCCGTCCGGCTCGTAGATGTCCGCAAACATCCTTGCCACCGCGCTTTCCTTCGGCCTCCACGGAAGAAGGGCATATGTGGTCGGGTCGGGCCTCGCTATCATGTCGCTTTCGTCTATCCGGGCAAACCCCTTGATGGAACTGCCGTCAAAGCCCATCCCCTCCTTGAATGCGTAGTCGAGCTCTTCTACCGGAAGGGCGAAACTCTTGAGCATCCCGTGTATGTCGGCAAACCAGAGCCTTACGAACTTCACGCCCTGCTTTTTCGTAAGCTCCAAAACATCCTTTGCGTCCCTCGGTCTTTGCATCTTTAACCTCCTGAAAATTTTTCCTTCCGAAAACCCTACGAAAATCCGCTTAGATTATATCAGATTATATTTGAAGTCCACATTCACATCCAGCCTCCCGTAATTTAATGTTTTAAACAAAATCAGCAGATTCTGTTTTTCGTAGGCAAACGGTTACCGTATGGTAATATACCTTACATCTCCGTGTCAAGCGCCCGCCGTATTGCGCCCGGGCCGGGCCGGAAATAAGAATTAATCTGCAATTTGAGCTTTTACGCGCTCATATTGTATATTAAGACTCTGATGGGGAAAACGCTTAAAGAGCGGCTTATGGAGGAGGCAGGGGAGGGGAAGCTCAAGTGCGGGGCCGTTAGAAAGATAGCCGAGGAACTCCGCATCCCCTACGGCGCCGCAGGAAGGGCCTGCGACGAGCTCAGGCTCAAGATTACGGACTGCGAGCTCGGTTGTTTCCGATGACCGAATCGGCTTTCGAGATATCCCTGCTCTTTTATTTCATAGCCGCCGGGGTCGGGGTCTTTGAGCTTTTCAGGGGCACCCGGTGGGGCGGCAGGCTGATGCTTTTTTCCGCGGGCATGGGGTTTTTCGCCCACACCGTGAACATCGTCCACCGGTATGTCGCGGGCGGACATCTCCCGATAGCGAACCCGCACGAGGCGACTTCGTTTTTTGCATGGAGCATCGTCTTTATCTTTTTCGTCACGGAACTCAGATACAGGGTCGGGCTTTTAGGCTCGTTCATAATACCGCTTGCGTTTCTGCTACAGGTTATTGCCTCGCTCCTTTCTGCCGAGATAAGGCCGCTCTCCCCTCTTTTACAGAGCAAATGGCTCGGCGTCCATACCCTATTTGCCTTTTTGGGGAATGCCGCCTTCGCCCTGTCCTTCGGCATGGGCGTGATGTACCTCGTTCAGGAGCGGTATGTAAAGTCCAAGCGCTTAGGGGACCTCTTCAGGAGGCTCCCCCCGCTTCAGAGCCTCGATGAGCTTAACTACAGGCTCATC